>CALWLH010000071.1 GCA_944381475.1 uncultured Lachnospiraceae bacterium
AAAGATTGTGCCCAGCATGGTCATGGTTTGTGCAAAGGCAGAGTCAAAAACCCCATCTGAGCCGGCTCTCAGGGTAATAACGGGAACACCCAGCTGCTCCTGGAGCGCATCCGCCTTTTCTACATCCTCATATTCGGATATAACAATATCGGGATTGCAGGAGAGGATTTTTTCCGCCTCTGCCGCCTGGGCATTGGGTCCCCCAACACCGCAGGAGGGCAGCGTTGAGAAAACCTCCTGGTATGCGATCACATAGGGCCGCGCCACGCCGTCAAACATTTGGGGGCGTTCCTTCAGGGTGAGGTTGTCGATATCCTCAACACCGCATAGAAGCGACACATCTCCCACATAGCTGTACATCCGCAGGGCGCCGGCGCCGATGCAGAGGACTCTTTTATAGCTGCCGGGGATAATCGTGAGTTCCCTGCCGATCATATCTGTAATAAGGATTTCCTCGGCTTCTGCAGGCTCGGCTGTGCCTGCGGGCGTTTCCGTCTCCGCCGGGGGAGCTGTGGGACTGGACGTAGCGTTTCGCGCCCCCCGGTTTTCGCAGGCGCACAGGGCGAGCATCAGAAATGCCGCAAACAGAGCTGTGAGATATTTTTTTATTTTCATTTCAGCTTTCTCCTAATATAATTGTTTCATTTTCGTATTTTATGATTCTGACGCGGATTCCAAAAACATCCTGAATAATTTCCTGGGTGAACTGTTCCTTTCCCCCGGAATATTTGATGGTTCCGTTTTTCAGAAAGAAAAAATGATCTCCAAAGCTTAAGGCCTGGTTCAGATCGTGGAGGGAGCACAATATAGCGATATGCTTTTTTCTCGCCAGCCTTCTGGCCTCCTCCAGGATTAACTGCTCATTGGCAATGTCGAGGCTGCCAGTGGGTTCATCGAAGATCAGAAGCTTTGGCTCCTGGGCTAGGGCTCTTGCGACGGCCACTTTTTGGCGTTCGCCGCCGGACAAATGGCTGACATTCTTATAAGCATATGCTTCCAGCTGCATATCCTTTAGGATCTCTTCCACCAGAGCGTAATCCTCCCTGCCTGCCCGCAGACCGAAGTGTGATACTCGTCCCATGAGGACGGAATCAAATACGCTTAGAGCGCCAAACTGGATATCCTGGGGAACATAGGCGATGATGCCGGCGCGCTCCCTTTTAGACAGCTTCGTCAAGTCTCTGTTGTCAAAGCGCATGGTTCCCCCTCTCGGTGTACACAGACCCAGGATATTCTTAAACAGCGTGGTTTTGCCGCTGCCGTTTTTTCCAAGGAGTATGCCGATCTCTCCCGGGGAAAGGGTGATATTGATTCCCCGCAGAACAGGAACTGTTCTCAGGCCGTATCCAAAAGACAGATTATCGATGTGAAGCATGCGCATCCCTCCTTTCAGAGAAAATGATGGCAACAAAGAAAGGCGCTCCGAGAAGGGTGGTGACGGCCCCTACAGGGAGGGCTGAGCCGCCTCCCAGACTGCGTGAAAAGGTGTCTGCCATGAGCAGCAGCAGGCTGCCGCTGAGTATGGATGCGGGAATGGTGTATCTGTGATCCTGTCCCAACAGCTTCTTTGTTATATGGGGGCATATGACGCCCACAAAGCCGATGACGCCCAGAAAGGACACACACACGGCTGTAATCATGGAGGCAAGCAGCAAAGATATTAATCGCAGCCTCTCTACGTTTATGCCCATGGTTTTGGCCGCTGCATCGCCGCTTAACAGGGCGTTGTAGTGCCATGACATCAGGCTAAAGAATGTAGCTCCCAGGAGAAGTACCCCGAACATGATCAGGTCCGTTCTGTAGGTTGCCCGTCCCAGATCGCCAAAATTCCAGATTACCGCCGCAGAAAGGCCCACATCCGTGGCATAAAACTGCAGCAGTGTTGTACCCGCTGTCCATACGGAACCCATGGCGATGCCTGATAACACCACCACATCGGGGGAGAAGGCGCGTATCCTGCAAAGTCCTAGGATCAGCAGGATGGAGAGGGTGGAGAATATAAAAGCCATCAGAGAGGTGGCGTAGGGGTTTGCCCCGGCCGAGTAATTTGCAAGATGATTCCCAGTATCCAGAAAACCTCCTGCAAAGGCGATAATTGAAAGATTAGCGCCGAATACCGCTGCGTTTGATACGCCCAAGGTGGAGGGGGAGGCCATGGCGTTGTTCAGGGTTGTCTGCATGATCAGACCGGAAATGGACAATCCCGCTCCCGCTATGACTGCCGCTAACACACGGGGAATCCGGATGTTCCAGATAATCCGGATGCTGTTAGCGTTGTCGCTTGTCCTGCAGAGGGCTCGCAGGCACTCTGCAAAGGACATGTTGGAGGAACCAACGAAAAGGCAGAGGAAAAAAAGCGCCGCCACAGCCAGCAGGAGCAGTACGATCACTGCCGTCTTTCGGCCTTTATTCCTGTGATTGGTATGCATCTTCAGCCGCCTTTCCTGTATTCTTTTCTAAAAGAGTTCCGGAGACAATATATTTTTCATCATCGGCAACTGTCGTGTCTACATGAAACCATCTGCTGAAAAGGGTACGCATCTCCGAAGGGGGAATCATTCCTCGGGATACTGCCGCGGCAGTGCCCGCGTGATGCCGGTTGAGCTGGTCCATGCTCATTCCATGCGCCACCGTGAGCCGTCCCCCGGGCCTCAGCCATGCTGCAAGGTGGGCGATGAGCCCCGCCGGGTCGGGAAAATGGGGAAAGGCATTGTAAATCACACAGCAGTCATAATTGCCGGTTCCTTCCATGGCCTCAATGTCATTGCAGATAACCTGGATTTTGTTCCCCGCCCTGGAGCCTGCAATTTCCGCCATTTTGGGAGAAATATCCACCGCCGTCACCCAGGCAGTATGGCGTTGGGTATAAAACGGAAATAAAACTCCTGTACCACATGCTACATCCAATACCCGTACACCAGCCTGTACGCCTGCGGCGTCCAGTATACAGTTGATTTTTCTGTTGTCCACATCAAGGCCGTCATCCCAATGGGGAGCAAGACGGTCAAAAAAATCCCGGACGTCCTTTTTGTTCATTGCGAATTGTTCCAAATGCGTCTTGTTATCCATTTGTTTTTCCATAAATCTCCTTCTTCATGTCTAATACACATGCCTGTTTTTTGCTGAGCCAGTAAAAAAGGCATATGACCTTCCTTCAGGAAAGTCATATGCCTTCAAAGCATAAATAAACGCAGTAAAAACAGGTATGAGTTCAATGGTGAATGCTTCAGCACTCCTGACTGGCTTCGTGCCAGCGATCCGATGCTATTTTAACATATCCCTTCAAAATACGCAAGAGGCGGACGAATTTTCGCGTCAGAACGCCGGCGCCGGAGCTGGGGCTTTGCACTGTTGCGGATTGTTAGTCCCTGTTCTGGTTGGGCACATTCTTCATGGCCAGGCTCTTGGATATGAACCTGAGAAAGTCCCGCATAACCAAATCGCTGTCCGGCTCATTTAAAATCTCATGACGCATATTCTGGTAACGCTTCCACTGCACATGGTAGTATCCCAGTTTCCACAGATACATCACCGTGTGCTTGAAATCCTCAGCAGTTCCAGCGCAGGGGTCGCCGGCTCCCGCTGCAAAGAGGATGGGGAGGGAGGGATTGGTCAGCTTCCAGCCCCTGCTGCTGTAGGTGGCTGCCAGAAGCTCCATGAGACAGGCATAGCTGTTCAGGGTAAATTTAAAATTACACAGGGGGCTTCCATCATATTTTTTGACAACCTCCTTGTCCGTGCAGATCCAGGCCGCGGCGCCTTCGCCTGGGAAGGCCTTGGAGTAGATGCCAACGGACAGGTCATCGATCAGCTTGCTGTGGACCCTTCCCCCGTGCAGCCTGGTCAGAGCCTTCACTATGGACAGACCGCCGTGGACGCCTTTATTCTGACAGGGGGGGCCTGAGAGAATGACGGCGGCGGGTTCATAGTCATAGGATTTCAGATACACTCTGACAACCAGGGAGCCCATGCTGTGTCCGAACAGGATTAGGGGAACACCGGGCCATTTGCGCTTGGCATAGATCGTGATCTGATGGGCGTCCTCCACAAGCGTCTGTCCCTTTGCCTCATACATATATCCGTAATCCTCATCGGACAGAACGCTGGCGCCGTGACCCCGGTGGTCGTGAATAATGCAGGCATATCCCTCGTCGATCAGCCGTTCCATAAAGGGAAGATAGCGCTCCTTGTGCTCGCACATGCCGTGGACCAGCTGAACAATGGCGGTCGGACTTTTCTGAGGAGTCAGCATGAGGATGCTCAAGGGCACCTGACCGGCTATAAGCGAGGTGGCTGCAGCAGTGTAGGGGCTGCCCGCGGCGGTGGTATATTCTCCGCTGCTGATCTGGTATTTATCCGCAGCCCTTTTTTTTGTTTCACTAGTTTCCATTTGATTCTCCCTTTGACATAAAAGCGGCCTCCACAAACCCCTTGAACAGAGGATGGGGACGATTAGGTCTGGACTTCAGCTCCGGATGTCCCTGGGTGCCGATAAACCAGGGGTGATCCGGCAGCTCGATCATTTCAACAATCCTGCCATCCGGGCTCATACCGGAGAGCATCATGCCATGCTCTGTCAGCACGTTTCGGAAATCGTTATTTACTTCGTAGCGGTGGCGGTGGCGTTCGTGAATAATCTCCTGGCCGTACAGCTGATAGGCCTTTGAGGAAGGGTCAAGCCTGCAGGGGTAGGAGCCAAGCCTTAAGGTTCCGCCGATATCCTCCACACCGTTTTGATCCGGCATCAGATGGATGACAGGGTGGGCGGTGGAATGATCCAGCTCCGAGCTGTGAGCATCGGTAAAGCCGATCACATGGCGTGCGAATTCCACGATGGAAAGCTGCATGCCAAGACAAAGTCCCAGGAATGGAATCCTATGCTCCCTTGCGTACTGGATGGCGGTGATTTTTCCCTCGATGCCCCTGTCTCCAAAGCCTCCTGGTACTAATATACCCTTCACATCGGAAAATAATTCCTCTGCATTTTCAGGGGTCACGGTTTCTGAGTCGATCCACTTGATATGAACCTGGGTGCGGCTGGGAACGCCGCCGTGCTTTAATGCCTCTACAACGCTGATATAGGCATCGTGCAGGGAAACATATTTGCCAACCAGGGCGACGGTAACCTCCTGCTGGGGATGCTTCAGGTTCTCCACCATAGCCTCCCACTCAGTAAGGTCAGGTTCGGGACAGGGAAGATTTAAGCATTTGCAGGCCACCTTTGCCAGTCCCTCTTTTTCCATCATCAGGGGAACCTCATAGAGGATGGCGCAGTCGCCGTTTTGCAGCACATTCTCTGGGGGAACGTTGCAAAACAGAGCAATCTTATCCTTGATCTGCTGGGTCATGGCATGTTCCGTGCGGCAGACAATGATATCCGGCTGGATGCCCATTCCCTGCAGCTCTTTGACGCTGGCCTGGGTGGGTTTGGTCTTCATTTCCTCGGAGGCCTTCAGGTAGGGGATGAGGGTGACGTGAATCAGGATACAGTTGTCATGGCCTACCTCATGCTGAAATTGTCTGATGGATTCCAGAAAGGGCTGACTTTCGATGTCGCCCACAGTGCCGCCCACCTCAATGATGGCGATTTCCGTTTCTGTGGTGGAAAAATTTCTGTGAAAGCGGCTTTTGATTTCATTGGTGATATGAGGAATAACCTGAACGGTACCGCCGCCGTAATCGCCCCGGCGTTCCTTGTTCAGAACGGACCAGTATACCTTTCCTGTGGTGACATTGGAGTTGCGGGTCAGGCTCTCATCGATAAAGCGCTCATAGTGCCCCAGATCCAGGTCGGTCTCCGCGCCGTCATCCGTCACGAACACCTCGCCGTGCTGTACCGGATTCATGGTGCCGGGATCGATATTGATGTAAGGGTCAAACTTCTGCATGGTTACATGATAGCCCCGGGCCTTTAGCAGACGGCCGAGGGATGCAGCGGTGATGCCCTTTCCCAGGCCGGATACAACGCCGCCGGTAACAAAAACGTATTTAACTGGCATAATTTCCTCCTAAAATAAACTTGGTAACAACTGGAAAGGGCATGTCCTTTTTTAAGGACATGCCGGATGTATCTGAATGTATCAGTCCTGGTTCTGTTCCTCCAGGACAGCCTTTTTCATGGCCCGTACCTTTAAGGACAGTCCGAACAGGTTGATAAAGCCTTCCGCGTCATGGTGGTCATAGAGCTCACCGGTGGTAAAGGATGCCAGGCTCTCGCTGTACAGGCTGTAGGGGGAGGTGGTACCCTGCTTGATGATGTTGCCCTTATAGAGCTTCATTTTGCATTCGCCGGTCATGCTCTCCTCTGTGGATTCCACAAATGCCTGAAGGGCTTCCCGCAAAGGTGTGAACCACTTTCCTTCATATACGACATCTGCAAATTTTGCACCCACAACCTTCTTAAATGCAAAGGTGTCGCGGTCAGTGATCAGCTCCTCCAGCTGCTTGTGCGCCTCCATCAGGATGGTGCCGCCGGGGGTTTCGTAAACGCCCCTGGACTTCATGCCCACTACCCGGTTTTCAACAATGTCAATGATGCCGATGCCGTGCTTACCGCCCAGCTCGTTCAGCTTTCTGATGATGTCGGAAACCTTCATCCTCTCGCCGTTTAAAGCTATCGGCACACCCTTCTCAAAGGAGATGGAAATCTCATCCGGGGTATCGGGAGCCTTCTCGGGGGAATTTCCAAGAACTAGGAGATGGTCGTAGTTGGGAGCATTGGCCGGGTCCTCCAGCTCCAGGCCCTCGTGGCTGATATGCCACAGGTTCCGATCCCGGCTGTAGCTGGAATCCGCTTCAAAGGGAAGCACAATGCCGTGTTCCTCGCAGTATTTAATCTCGTCCTCTCTGGACTGCATATTCCAGGTTTCGTTGCACCTCCAGGGAGCAATGATCTTGATGTCGGGCGCCAGCGCCTTGATACCCAGCTCGAAACGGACCTGATCGTTGCCCTTTCCTGTGGCGCCGTGACAGATGGCTACTGCATGTTCCTTCCTTGCTACCTCCACCAGCTTTTTTGCAATCAGCGGTCTGGCCATGGAGGTGCCGAGAAGATATTTGTTTTCGTAAACGGCGCCGGCCTGAACGCAGGGAACAATGTATTCGTCGCAAAATTCGTCCACCACATCCAAAATATAGAGCTTCTCGGCGCCGCAGTACTTTGCGCGCTCCTCCAATCCGTCCAGCTCCTTGCCCTGTCCCACATCGATACAGCAGCAGATGACGTCGTAGTCGTAATTCTCCTTCAGCCAGGGAATGATCGCAGTGGTGTCAAGACCACCGGAGTAAGCCAGTACAACCTTTTCCTTCATGGTATCCTCTTTCTGCGCGGCGTAATTATTTTTGTATATACTTTTTGCGGGCCTTCTGTCCGCCATGCTCTGCGCTTGGCATTTCCCGCTAAAAAGCATAGTTTTGTGCCTGCCGCGCCGGACACATCAGCTTATGCCCATGACTGCAGTTGAGCAGGGGAAAGCTTAAATATCCTCTAATATACAACAAACCAGAGGAAAATGCAAGACAGAACGCTCCATGAAGTTGACAGAATTCTCACTTTCCTTTATACTACGATAGGGGCGCCAAAAGGTATTTTGACGCCTTGATACACGGACTTTTTGGGCCGAAAGACAGGGCTATATTGTTAAAAAAATAATGGAGGGGTACTATGGCTGAAGTATACGCATTTTTGGCGGATGGTTTTGAACTGGTGGAGTGTCTTGCTGTGGTGGACGTGCTCAGGAGGGGCGGCGTGGACGTCAGGACCGTCTCCATCACCGGAAAAAAAGAGGTGACCAGTGCCCAGCAGGTGACGGTGATTGCCGATTATCTGTTTGACGAGGTGGAGCCTTCCCAGGCTGTATGCCTGTTCCTTCCCGGCGGAAAGGCGGGAACGGATTCTCTTGGGGCCTTCAGACCCCTGATAGAAGCGTTGAAGGAGGCGGCTGCGGATAAGAACCGCCATGTGGCTGCCATTTGCGCGGCTCCCAGCGTCCTAGGGCAGAACGGCATCCTGGTAGGCCGGGAGGCCACATGCTATCCGGGCTTTGAGGATAAGCTCATCGAGGCGGAGTACACCGGGGCAGGGGTGGTGACCGATGGAAACGTGACCACGGGCCGGGGAATGGGGGTTTCTGTGGACATGGGGCTGGAGCTTTTAGCCATCCTCCGGAGCAGAGATATTTCTGACAAAATCAAGGCGCAGATCCAGCATCCGGACACTTTCTAGAACATTCTTTGTGTTTTAAGGTATGAAAGGAAAAAAACAGGCAAGAATTTAATAAAATTTTACTAGCAATATGGAAACGCTTGTGCTATAATAACTCTTCGTATGGTCAACCAAAAGGGGCAGCTGCGCCCAATTTCCGGTTGTGACGAAGATAAGAGAACAGTGTCTGTCGGAGGACGGACAGCTAAAGGAGGATTTTTTTAAAATGAGCGTACAGGTAGAAAAGCTGGAGAACAGCACTGCAAAGCTGACCATTGAGGTATCTGCAGAGAAGTTTGCTGAGGGTATGAAGCAGGCATACCAGAAAAATAAGAACCGTTTTAATGTACAGGGCTTCCGCAGAGGCAAGGCGCCCCAGGCATTTATTGAGAAAATGTATGGTCCCGAGGTATTTTACGAGGATGCTGCCAACGCAGTGATCCCGGATGCATACCAGGCGGCTTATGACGAGTGCGAGCTGGAGATCGTTTCCAGACCTGAGATCGACGTAACCCAGATTAAGAAGGGAGAGCCCTTTATCTTTACCGCCACTGTAGCTGTAAAGCCGGAGGTAACTCTGGGGGATTACAAGGGTATTGCTGTGGAGAAGGCGGATCTGTCCGTGTCCGAGGAGGAGATTGACGATGCAGTCCGCAAGGTACAGGAGAGCAACGCCCGCACTGTGGATGTGACAGACAGAGCAGTTGAGGATGGAGATATCGCAAAGATTGATTTTGAGGGCTTTGTTGACGGCGAGGCCTTTGAGGGCGGCAAGGGTACGGATTACGCGCTGACCATTGGCTCCCACAGCTTCATTGACAACTTCGAGGAGCAGATTATCGGCCACAGCATCGGAGATGCGTTTGATGTAAACGTAACCTTCCCGGAGGAGTACGGCGCGGAAAACCTGGCGGGTAAGGCCGCAGTGTTTAAGGTTTCTGTAAAGGGCATCCAGGAAAAGCAGCTTCCTGAGGCGGATGACGAGTTTGCCAGCGAGGTGTCTGATTTCGAGACCATGGCTGAATACAGGGAAAGTCTGAAGAACGAGCTGGCAGAGAAAAAGGAAAAAGAGGCAAAAACGGCAAAGGAGGATGCGGCTGTTGAGAAGGCTGTCGCGAATGCGAGCCTTTCCATCAGCGACCTGCAGATCCGTGACACTGCCCGCAGCATGATCAATGAGATGGCTCAGAACTTTCAGCAGCAGGGCATCAGTCTGGAAATGTATCTGCAGTATACCGGCATGACAGAGGATCAGCTTCTGGAGCAGATGCTTCCCAGGGCAGAGCAGAGAATCCAGTCCAGAGCGGTGCTCGAGGCAGTCGCAGAGGCGGAGGGCCTGACAGTATCCGATGAGGAGCTGGATGCGAAGTATCAGGAGATTGCTGATCAGTATAAGATGGAGCTGGAGAAAGTAAAGGAGCTTCTCGGCGAGAATGGTAAGAAGGGAATTACCGGAGACCTTCTTGTTCAGAAGGCCATCAGCGTGATCGCTGACAATGCGGTAGAACAGTAATTCAGAAAGGATTTTATTATGGCATTGATACCTTATGTTATCGAGCAGACCGGACACGGTGAGCGCTCATACGATATTTTTTCAAGATTGTTGAAGGACCGTATCATTTTGCTGGGGGAGGAGGTCTCAGATGCAAGCGCCAGTGTCATTGTGGCACAGCTCCTGTTCCTGGAGGCGGAGGATCCGGATAAGGATATTTGCCTGTATATCAACAGCCCGGGGGGCTCCGTTACAGCAGGCATGGCGATTTACGACACCATGCAGTACATCAAGTGTGACGTTTCCACCATCTGTGTAGGTATGGCTGCAAGCATGGGGGCCTTCCTGCTTGCAGGAGGCGCAAAGGGGAAGCGCTATGCCCTTCCCAACGCGGAGGTAATGATCCATCAGCCCTACGGCGGCGCCCAGGGTCAGGCAACAGAAATCAGTATCGCTGCAGAGCATATCTTAAAGACAAAGAAAAAGATGAATGAAATGCTCGCGCAAAACTGCGGCCAGCCCTACGAAAGAGTAGCCCAGGATACGGAGCGTGACAACTGGATGAGCGCCCAGGAGGCGAAGGAGTATGGCCTGATTGACGCTGTGATGAGCAGACGCTAAAATCCCCATGCTTCACAGTGTTTTATTTTGGAGGTAATAATGGCAGGAAAAAATGATGAGGAAATCTGCGGCTTTTGCGGCAGACCAAGGCGCCGCGTAAGACAGCTTATTTCCGGACAGCCAGGAATATATATCTGTGACGACTGCGTAAAACTCTGTATGGATATCGTAAGGGAGGAGCCGGATTTCGACGACCTGGACGGTATCAATCTGTTAAAGCCACGGGAAATCAAGGAACAGCTGGATGAGTATGTGGTGGGACAGGAGCAGGCGAAGATTGCCCTTAGCGTTGCGGTGTATAATCATTACAAGCGTATCCTGCACAGCAGCGAAACGGTTGAGATCCAGAAGAGCAATATTCTGCTTTTGGGCCCTACGGGGTGCGGAAAGACATTTCTGGCTCAGACTCTGGCAAAAATCTTAAATGTTCCATTCGCCATCGCAGACGCCACCACCCTGACAGAGGCTGGCTATGTGGGCGAGGATGTGGAGAACATCCTCTTAAAGCTTATTCAGGCTGCTGACTATGACATTGACCGGGCGCAGACCGGCATTGTCTATATCGATGAGATTGACAAAATCGCAAAAAAGGGCGAAAATGTATCCATCACCAGGGATGTTTCCGGCGAGGGTGTGCAGCAGGCTCTTTTAAAGATATTGGAGGGTACGGTGGCCAGCGTTCCGCCCCAGGGAGGCAGGAAGCATCCCCAGCAGGAAATGCTCACCATCGATACCACCAACATCCTCTTTATCTGCGGCGGCGCATTTGATGGCCTGGAAAGAATTATCGAGCGCCGGATTGGAAAAAATGTGATCGGCTTCAATGCCGAGGTTTCTGGCAAGGAGGAAAAGAATACCGGGGAGCTCTTTAAATTGGTTTTGCCGGAAGATCTGGTAAAATTTGGAATTATACCCGAATTTGTAGGCCGTGTACCTGTCACATGCGCCCTGGATATGCTGGATCGGGATGCGCTTCTGCAGATTTTGACGAAGCCTAAAAACGCTCTGGTGAAGCAGTATGAGAGCCTGATGGGCATGGATGATGTGAAGCTGGAGTTTACCGAGGATGCATTGAAACGCATTGCGGATCTGTCTCTGGAGCGCAAGACCGGAGCCAGAGGACTGAGGGCGATTATCGAAAAAGTGATGCAGAAGCCCATGTTTGAGGTGCCCTCCGATATGACAATTGGAGGATGCCGTATTACAAGAGAGGCTGTGGACGGGGAGGCGGATCCGGAATACATCTACCGCGATCCCCAGGTAGTGGCCAAGTCTGAGCGTGCCCGCAAGTTTGCAGCTGTACAGGCCGGATCGGATTACTCTTTTAATTAAAAAGTATATAATGTTAAAAAATCCCGGCTGCTGCATATACAGCAGCCGGGATTCGTAGTTCATTGTTGATACTAGAACCTTTTTAACGAAAAAAAACTGGAGAATAATCAATGGATATGGAAATTATCACAGCACCGATTGTGATTTTAAACAACCTCTCCGTATTTCCTGGAATCACAACACTGCTTGAGATTAACAGGAAGCAGTCCATACAGCCGGTGCAGTATGCAAATCAGAATAACAGACTGCTGGCATTTTTCATGCTGCGGGAGGAATATAAATTGCAGGAGCAGGATGAGGAGGATATACGCTTATCTCCTCAAAAGCTCTATCCCTTGGGAGTTATAGGCAGGCTTTCCCTTATGCAGAAGACTGCAGGCGGTACGCTGCGCATATCCGTGGAGGGACTGGAGCGCGTGGAGCTTTTGTCTCTGCAGGATTTTACAGCCACCCTTCAGGAGCTGCCCATGGAAATGGCCTTTCCTTTGACGGACACCAGTGAGGCCGAACAGGAGGCAGTCAGGGAGCTCATAAAGGAAAAATTTACCGCCTGCGTCAATGCCTATCCAAAGCAGGCGGGCATCAGTCCGTTGAAGAACCTGCTGGATCAGAACACGCCCCTTGGGGTGATGATGAATGCCATGGTGGCGCGGCTCCCCTTTAAGCCCGAAAAACGCTATCAGTTTCTGCAGACGACCCAGATCGCAGACAGAGCCTACCTTCTGATAGAGCTTCTGGATGAGGAAAAACGTGTGCTGGAATTAAAGGCATCCATCAATGCCAAGGTACGGGAACGAATTGACCAGAATCAGCGGGACTTTGTGCTGCGGGAGCAGATGCGCACCATTCAGGATGAGCTGGGGGACGGAACGGCAGAGCAGCTTCAGGAGCTGGAGGAACGGCTGTCTTCCCTGAACGCCTCGGAGGAGGTATGCCAGCGATTGCGCAAGGAGCTTGACCGGTTAAAGTCCATGCCCTTTGGAAGTCAGGAGGGGGTTGTTCTTCGCAATTATGTGGAGACCCTCCTGGATATGCCCTGGAATGAGGCCACCACTGAGAATAGGGATATTGCCCACGCGAAGGAAATCCTTGAGGAGGACCATTATAGTCTGGAGAAGGTGAAGGAGCGGGTGCTGGAATATCTGGCGGTTCGGAATTTAAATGGCGGAAACGAGAGCACCATTCTGTGCCTGGTTTGCCCCCCTGGAACCGGCAAAACCTCCATTGTAAAATCCATAGCCAGAGCTCTGAACAGGAAGTATGTGCGTATCAGTCTTGGAGGCGTACATGATGAAGCGGAAATCCGGGGTCACAGGAAAACATATATAGGGGCCATGCCGGGACGTATCGCCAATGCCATCCGGCAGGCGGGAGTGGGAAATCCTGTGATACTTTTGGATGAGCTGGATAAGCTGGACAGCGACCACAGAGGAGATCCGGCATCCGCACTGCTGGAGGTGCTGGATTCCGAGCAGAATGTAAGCTTTAGAGATCATTTTATAGAGCTGCCCATTGACCTAAGTCAGGTTATTTTTATTGCAACAGCCAACGATGCAGGCAGAATCCCAGGCCCTCTAAGGGATCGGGTGGAGATGATCGAGATCAGCAGCTATACCGCCAATGAAAAGCTTCATATTGCAAGAAACTATCTGGTGGAGAAACAGAAGGAGAAGCATGGCCTTTCAGCCTCCCAGCTGCTTATCACCGACGAGGCGATAAAAGCCATCATCCGTTTTTACACGAAGGAGGCGGGAGTCCGGGAGCTGGAAAGAAAAATCGGAGCGCTGTGCCGGAAGGCCGCCAGAAGAATTCTGGAGGAGGGAGCCGGGCAGGTTCTGGTGGATCGGGATGATCTGGAGAACCTTCTTGGAAAGGCCAGATACAGGGAGGAGGATGTACAGCACATCAATCAGGTTGGCATTGTCACAGGGCTGGCCTGGACCAGTGTGGGAGGGGATACCCTGGAGGTAGAGGTGAATGTAATGCCTGGAAGGGGAAATCTGCAGCTCACCGGAAAGCTGGGGGACGTGATGAAGGAATCCGCCCAGACCGCCCTGTCCTATGTGCGCTCTGTCAGCGGCCAGTATGGCATTCCGGAGGATTTTTTTGAAAGGCATGACATCCACCTGCATGTGCCGGAGGGAGCAGTGCCTAAGGACGGCCCCTCCGCTGGAATTACCATCGCCACGGCTATTTTATCCGCTGTCACAAACCGGGAAATCAGGGGCGATGTGGCCATGACCGGCGAGATTACTCTTCGGGGCCGTGTGCTTCCCATCGGAGGCTTGAAGGAAAAACTGCTGGCTGCAAAGACGGCGGGAATCAAAGAGGTTTTTGTGCCTGTGCAGAATCAGTCCGACATAGCGGAGCTGTCGGTGGAGATCACCGATGGTCTGGAAATACGCTATGTAAATGAGATGAATCAGGTTCTGACAGGAGCATTTGCATAGGAGCGGGACAGCAAATCCATGAAGCCCGGGAGAACCGGCGGATATGAACATGGGGGAGAAGATATATGATTATAAAAAATGCCAGTCTGGATATTGTCTGCGGTATCACAAGCAGACTTCCAGAGACGGCCCTGCCGGAGTTTGCCTTTGCAGGGAAATCCAATGTGGGGAAATCTTCACTGATCAATGCCCTGATCAGCCGGAAGTCCCTTGCCAGAACCTCCTCAGAGCCTGGAAAAACCCAGACCATCAACTTTTACAAAGTGGAGTGCAGGCTGAGGGCAGGTGAGACTTCTGAAAGCTGGGACAGGGAAATGTATTATGTGGATCTGCCGGGGTACGGGTATGCCAAGGTTTCCAGACAGGAACGGGACAAATGGGGCGTGATGATCGAAAAATATCTGAATCAGTCAAAGCAGCTCCTGGATGTGTTCCTTTTGGTGGACATCCGCCACGAGCCCACCGCCAATGACCGGCAGATGTTTCAGTGGATCGCCGCGAACGGCTACAGGCCGGTGGTTATCGCCACCAAGCTGGATAAGATCAACAGAAGCCAGGTGGCCGGACAGGTAAAGCTGCTCCGGAAGGAGCTGGGAATGGGGAAGGAGGATCTGCTGATTCCCTTTTCCGCCCAGACGAAGGATGGCCGGGAGCAGATCTGGGATTATGTACAGAAAAGGCTGACCTCTTAGAGGTCAGCCTTTTTTCAATCCGGCTGCGCTGCTGCGCCGGAAAAACAAAAAAGGGCTATGGCAGCCTGTAATATCCGTTTGTCAGGGAAAGATTCACATTGTAATAGGGATCCGCTTTCAGCCGCTCATGCCATTTCTTGTCCAGCCTTTCCTTTTCCTGGTCAAATCGTTTCTGGGCTTCGTCTGAGAGCTCATATCCCCGGGATTTTGACTCGTAGTGGTACATCTGGGCAAAGGCGTCGTAGACCACCAGGTAGCCTGCCTGCTCCAGCTTCAGACAAAAGTCCACATCATTGTAGGCCACGACAAATTCCTCATCCAGACCGCCCACCGCGTCATAAACCGCCTTGGAGACCATGAGGCAGGCGCCGGTAACGCCGCTCATATCCTGGGAAACACAGGCCCTGGCCATGTAGCCCGGCTCATCCTTTGGATAGTGGAGAAATACATGGTGGCAGCCCTTCATGACGCCGATAAGAAGTCCGGCATGCTGTACCGTATTGTCTCCATATAAAAGCTTTGCTCCCACAGCGCCCACATCCTTGCGCATACAGTATCCCAGCATGCTTTCAAACAGATCCGGGGTAATCACCTCCGTGTCATTGTTTAAAAGAAGCAGATAGGCGCCCTTTGCTGCGGCAGCTCCAAAATTGTTGATGGCGGAGTAGTTGAATTCCCCTTTCCAGGTGATGACCCGGATGCGGGGATCTCTTTTTTGAAGCTCCTGGTAGAGGGCGAAGGTTTCCGGCTCTGTGCTGTTGTTTTCGATGATCAGCAGCTCCAGATTGGCGTAGGTGGCCTTTGTCAGAATGGAATCTATACAGCGGTTTAAATCTTCGGCGTGATCTTTATTGGGTATCAGAACTGAAACCAGGGGCGTTTCTGTCAGGGTAAATTTTGTCACATACCAGCCCGGCCACTGGGCGCGGCTGGCTTTTCCTGGAATGCCCATCCGCTCATAATGGGCGTTGATGGCAGCAACCCCGGCGTCAAAGGCATAGTCCTTGGAGGCGGCATTTCCTGCGGTGGAGGCTGCATGGCTGCGCCAGGTATAAAGGATGCGTGGAATATGCCATACCTTACGGCAACGTTCCACACAGCGCAGGGTCAGATCATGGTCCTGGGCCCCGTCCATCTCCGGATTAAATCCCCCCATCTGATCAATGATGGATTTCCTGACCATGAACATATGGCAGATGTAATTGTTGCAGGTCAGCAGGTCAATGTTGAAGTCGGATTTAAAATGGGGCTCTGTGCGGATATTCTTTTTGTCATCCAGCTTGTCCTCGTCGCAGTAGAGGGCATCAATCCTGTCGTCCCCATTGATGGCTGCAACATATTCATACAGAGCATCGGGGGCTAAAAGATCATCCTGATCCGCCAGCGCAATCCATTCCCCCTCAGCCATTTTTAAAGCGGCGTTGGTGTTGCCTGAAATTCCCCGGTTCTGGCGCAGACGGCCGTTTTTGATTCGGGAATCCTTCGCGGCAGCATCGTGAAGAATACGGCAGATTTTTTTATTATCCCCGCTGCCGTTTGCCAGACAGAGCTGCCAGTTCCCATAGGACTGGCGTTTTACAGATTCAATCATGGCAGTGAGATGCTCCGGCTTAGGGTTGTAGACCGGAACAAGAATGGAAATCAGGGGCATATGGGGAAAGCGGGCGGCCGCCTGCAGCTTCAAATCCTTTTCAGATGCCCGGTGCTTTGACAGCCAGCGTCTGTAGCTCAGGTTTGTAAAGTATGGAATCCTCAGATAGATGGATTTCAGATAGCCCGGCTTGTTTTCACACAGCAGAAAATTTTTTGCCAGTCCCCCTATCTTGCGGAGCTTCATAAAGCGTCCGGTCCGGAGAACCTGAAGCTCCTCAGATATACCCACGGTCATCGTATCCGTGGGGTGTTGGATGGAGCCGCAGACAACCCTTACAGGCGCAGGAGCGCTTTTGTCATAGGAAAAGGTGTAGAGATAGGCGCTGCCGGGCTGATCTGTGTAGCGGGGGGACTCGTTTTTTGCATGCCTTGCCAGATGCAGCGTACATTGAACAGGGGTATTATCTGCTCCGAAAAACTGCAGCTTTATGTCATCCTGCGCCTTTGCAGGAAGCGCCCAGCCTGCGCCGAGGATCTGGGTTCCCTGAGCTGACAGCTCCTTTATACTGAATTTCATACGGTTCTTGTCTGCAGATGAAGGCGGCGGGAAGAGGTATCTGCAGCTAATCCTTTCTTTAAAATATATGGTGATATCCGCCCCAATTTCCGCAAAAAATGGGGGCGTCCTCATGCCTGCTTCACGTACATTTTATTCTTCCCTGGTAATATGGGACTGATGCTATCTTAACATAGCTTTTTTTCTTTTTCAATGGCTGCCTCGCAGTTTCCAAAGATTTGGCGGGCACGAATTTCAATGCCGAATTTTTTTCCTTTTTTTGTCAAAAGAGCTTGACCGTGACGTTGCGTTATGGTTTACTATTATCTGAGGATTTAGGGAATATGAAATCTGTCAGAAGCATAAGTCTTAGGTTTTGGGACTATACTCTGTATAAATACAGGAATAAAGGGAAGGAGTTTTTTATGAAGGGTATTATTTTAGCAGGCGGCAGCGGAACCAGACTCTATCCGCTGACACGGGTAACCAGCAAGCAGCTGCTGCCCATTTACGATAAGCCGATGATCTACTATCCGCTGTCGGTGCTCATGAGCGCGGGGATCAGGGATATCCTGATCATCTCCACACCCGAGGATACCCCCCGGTTTCAGGCTCTTCTGGAGGATGGAAGGCAGTTTGGCATCAGCCTGTCCTACGCGGGGCAGCCTAGTCCCGACGGACTGGCCCAGGCGTTCATCATCGGGGAGGAATTTATTGGCGATGATCCTGTTGCCATGATTTTGGGGGATAATATTTTCCATGGGCACGGCTTAAAACGCCTTTTGCGGGATGCTGCGGCAAAGACCATCGGCGCCACGGTTTTCGGTTATTATGTGGATGACCCGGAGCGTTTCGGTATCGTGGCGTTTGATGAGAGCGGTAAGGCGGTTTCCATCGAGGAAAAGCCCCAGCATCCAAAGAGCAATTACTGCGTTACCGGTCTGTATTTCTACGACAACCGGGTTGTGGAGTACGCAAAGAGCCTGAAGCCCTCCGCAAGAGGAGAGCTGGAGATTACGGATTTAAACCGGATCTATCTGGAAAAAGGGGAGCTGGAGGTGAGCCTTTTGGGACAGGGCTTTACCTGGCTGGACACCGGAACACATGAATCCCTGGTGGACGCTACAAACTTTGTAAAGACCATAGAAACGCATCAGCACAGGAAGATCGCCTGCCTGGAGGAGATTGCATACATTAACGGCTGGATCGGGCGGGAGGAGCTTCTGGCGGTTTACGAAATTTATAAGAAAAACCAGTACGGCGCATACTTAAAGGATGTGCTGGAGGGCAAGTATCTGGACAAAATCCGCAAGTAAAAGAAAAAGGAGAACAATCATGACGATTATAGTGACCGGCGGCGCCGGATTTATTGGAAGCAATTTTATTTTCTATATGATGGATAAGCACCCGGATTACAGGATTATCTGCCTGGACAAGCTGACCTATGCGGGAAACCTGTCCACTCTGGCGCCTGTGATGGATAAGGAAAATTTCCGCTTTGTGAAGGCGGATATCTGCGATAGGGAGGCGGTTTATAAGCTTTTTGAGGAGGAGCATCCGGATATTGTGGTAAATTTTGCGGCGGAATCCCATGTGGATCGTTCCATCGAGGACCCGGGGATTTTCCTTCAGACCAATATCATGGGCACCGCAACGCTGATGGACGCCTGCAGAAAGTACGGCATCACCCGCTATCATCAGGTTTCCACCGATGAGGTGTACGGCGATCTTCCCTTAGACCGCCCGGATTTGTTCTTTACGGAGGAAACACCTCTCCACACCAGCAGTCCCTACTCCTCCTCCAAGGCCGCTGCGGATCTTCTGGTGCTGGCCTATTACAGAACCTATGGCTTGCCGGTGACCATCAGCCGCTGCTCCAACAACTACGGCCCCTATCATTTTCCGGAGAAGCTGATTCCTCTCATGATCGCCAACGCCCTGAACGACAAGCCTCTGCCTGTTTACGGAGAGGGGCTGAATGTGAGAGACTGGCTCTATGTGGAGGATCACTGCAAGGCCATCGACCTGATCATCCACAAGGGTCGCGTGGGAGAGGTGTATAATATCGGCGGGCACAACGAGATGAGAAATATTGATATTGTAAAGCTGATCTGCAGGGAGCTGGGGAAGCCTGAAAGCCTCATCACCTATGTGACGGACCGCAAGGGCCATGACATGCGCTATGCCATTGATCCCACAAAGATTCATGAGGAGCTGGGCTGGCTTCCAGAGACAAAGTTTGCGGATGGCATTGTGAAGACCATTCAGTGGTATCTGGACAACAGGGAGTGGTGGGAGACCATCATCTCCGGGGAGTATCAGAATTATTACGAGAAGATGTACGGAAACAGGTAGGAGCGGTGTGGTGCGTCGGAAAGAGGTAAGTTTGGAAGTAAACTTCCAAATCTACCATCATGACGCAGCGAGTGCGTCGGAAAGAGGTAAAGATGAGAGTATTTGTGACAGGAGTAAACGGCCAGCTGGGTCACGATGTGATGAATGAGCTGGCAAAGAGAGGCCTGGAGGGCATCGGAAGCGATATAACGGAGACTTGCGCGGGGGCGGCGGACGGCAGCGCTGTCACCACAGCCAGGTATATTCCCATGGATATTACGGACGAGGAGGCGGTGCATGCCAGGGTGATCTATGAGCATCCGGAGGCGGTGATCCACTGCGCAGCCTGGACTGCGGTGGACGCTGCGGAGGCGGAGGAAAACCGCGGCAAGGTGCGGGCTGTAAACTTTGCGGGAACCAGGAATATTGCCAAGGTATGCAGCGAGCTGGATATACCCATGATGTACATCTCCACGGATTACGTGTTTGACGGACAGGGGGAGAAACCCTGGAAGCCGGACTGCACAGACTACAGACCGTTGAATGTCTATGGAAGCACCAAGCTTATGGGGGAGAAGACCGTTGCCGCTAATCTGGAGAAGTTCTTTATTGTCCGCATTGCCTGGGTGTTTGGAAAGAGCGGCAAGAACTTTATCAAAACCATGCTGAACCTGGGCAAGACCCATGACACCCTGCGGGTGGTAAATGACCAGATCGGCACCCCCACCTACACCTATGACCTGGCAAGGCTTCTGGTGGATATGATCCAGACGGACAGGTATGGGTATTACCACGCGACCAACGAGGGGGGCTATATCAGCTGGTACGACTTCGCCTGCGAGATCTTTAAGCAGGCGGGCTATGACACCAGGGTGATCCCGGTGACCACTGAGGAATACGGACAGAGTGCAGCAGCCAGGCCCTTTAACAGCAGGCTGGATAAGAGCAAGCTGGCGGAAAATGGCTTTGAGCCCCTGCCCACCTGGCATGACGCCCTGGCAAGATATTTGAAGGAACTTCAAAATCAGGAGTAAACTGGCTGGAACAAGAAAAAATCCCCATACCCATTGATTGAGGGTACGGGGATTTTTTTGCACGATACGCCCGGAGGACGACCTCCGTGCTTGCACGAGCGGGCATCCGACGGGCAACGGTCATCGAGCGGCAATGCCGCGAGATGAGCGAGGTATCGCGGTGAGCGGGTAGGGGAAGGAATCTTCCCCTACCCGATAAGTCTGTCAAGCCTTTTTATATGCCGCCGCCAGCTTTTTGAAGGCCTCCAGAGAGCGAAGAACCTTCTCCGTGGGAACGCAGTAGGCGATTCGGAAATACCCCTTTACCCCAAAGGAGTCAGAGGGAACCAGCACCAGATCAAAGTCTTTGGCCTTTTCGCAGAAGGCTTCCGCGTCCTCCTCCAGGGCTTTGGGGAACATGTAAAAGGTTCCGCCGGGGTTTACAATCTCAAAGCCCAGGGCAGTCAGCTCCTTATAAAGAATATTTCTGTTGGCTTCATATACGGACAGGTCGCTGGTGGCGCCGGCATCCTTTGAAACTGCCAGCTGCATCAGGGTAGGAGGACAGTTGTGCCCAATGCCTCTTGAAATCTGCACGCACACCTCCACGAAGTTCTCATAGCCCTCTGCCTCGGTGTTAATGAGGCAGTATCCGGTTCTGGCGCCGGGGATGGACATGGATTTGCTGTAGGAGTAGCAGACGATGGTGTTGTCATAGTATTTTGCCACGAAGGGGGCGTCCACGCCCTCAAAGACGATCTCCCTGTAGGGCTCATCGGAGATCAGGTAGATGACATGACCCAGCTCTTTGGATTTGGCTTTCAGAATCTCTCCCAGTTTCCTGATGGTCTCCGTGGAATACACAATGCCGGAGGGGTTATTGGGGGTGTTGATGAGCACTGCCGCGGTGTTTTTGCCGATGCGCTTTTCAAATTCCTGGAAATTAATCTGGAAGGTGGAGACTTCAGCGGGAACCACCACCAGGGAAGCCCCTGCTCCCTCCACATAGTGGACATATTCCGGGAAGAAGGGGGCGAAGGTGATCACCTCCTGTCCCTCTCCCGGGGTCACGACAGCACGCAGGGCGTGGGCCAGGGCGCCTGCAGCGCTGACGGACATAAAAATATTTTTTGTGGTGTAGGCGGTGCCAAAGCGTTTATTTAAATCCGCCGCAATGGCCTGGCGGGCCTGGGGCATACCGGCGTTGGGACTGTAGCCGTGAACCAGCAGGGGGTCCTCCTTTTGTACAAGCTCCACCAGGGCGTCGGTATAGGTCCTTGGCGGCGCCACGCTGGGGTTTCCCAGGCTATAGTCAAATACGTTCTCATAGCCGATCTCCTTTGCCCGTTCCTGTCCGTACATGTAAAGCTTTCTGATCACGGATTCGGCTTTGGTCATCTCCACATATTTCTGATTGAACATTTCTTCCTCCATTCTACCCGTTGGTTTTGTAAAATCTTTTTCTATCTTAACGCAGGCACCTCCCTTTGTCAATAAAGCTCCTGTAAAATACCATGCCGGACCCTTTTTACGCCAATCTGGGACGAATTTACATTTGCGTAATCGCCGGTATTCTGGTATTATGTATGAAAAGAGGGGAGGAGTCATGAAAAAGCGTGTTGTAGTGGGACTGTCCGGCGGGGTGGATTCTTCCGTGGCCGCCTGGCTGTTAAAGGAACAGGGATATGATGTGATGGGCGTGACCATGGAGCTTTTGCATGGACAGGCCCGGACTCCGGGCAAAATCCAGGAGGACGGCTGCGGGCCCAGTGCTGCGGAGGATGCCAGGCGGGTGGCAGAGGCTTTGAATATTCCCTTTTATGTGATGGATTTTCAGGAGGTGTTTCAGAAGCATGTGATCACCCCCTTTATCAGTGCCTACTGCTCCGGCTGTACTCCCAATCCCTGTGTGTTGTGCAATCGGTATGTGAAGTGGGAGGCGCTGTTAAAAAGAGGCATGGAGCTGGGGGCGGACTATATCGCCACGGGGCATTATGCCAGGATAAAACGACTTCCAAACGGCCGCCTTGCGGCAGCCGCATCCGCCACGGCGGCGAAAGATCAGACCTATGCATTGTACAATCTGACCCAGGAGCAGCTTTCCCGGACGCTGATGCCCGTGGGGGAGTACAGGAAGGAGGAGATCCGGGAAATCGCCGCCCGGCTGGAGCTTCCAGTGGCTCACAAGCCGGACAGTCAGGAGATCTGCTTTATCCCAGATCAGGACTATGCAGGGTATATTCAGAAGAATGCGGATTACCAGCCCCATCCCGGCTGTTTTGTGGATTTGCAGGGACGCAGGCTGGGGCAGCACAGGGGGATCATTCACTACACCGTGGGGCAGAGGAAGGGCTTGGGTATCGCCTTTGGCCAGCCCATGTATGTAGTGCAGATCCGTCCGGAAACCAACGAGGTGGTGCTTGGAACCAATGAGGAAACCTTCGGAGATACCCTCTATGGGACTGGGATAAACTATATGGGACTGGAAGCCTTTCAGCCAGGGGAACGGCTGCTGGCCAAAATCCGCTACAGCCACAGAGGGGATTACTGCCGGGTCTATCCCCAGGAGGAGGGGGTGAAATGCGTTTTTGAGCGGCCCCAGCGGGCCATCACCCCGGGACAGGCGGTGGTCTTTTATAGGGAGGATTATGTGGCCGGAGGGGGCACCATCGTGTCAGACGGACGCTTTTCATAAGAAAGGACGAATGTATGAGAAAGACGGATGCCAAGGATAAAACGGATAAGAAAAGAGCCCTGCTGGCGGCGGGGCTTTTGGCAGCTCTGTTTCTGGCGAGCTGTATCTGGATCATCTTTTTTGGCGCCCCTGCCTCTGGCGGGGCTTTGGTCTGCGTCTATCACGAGGGAACCCTTCTGGCGTCCTATCCCTTAGAGGAGGATGGTATCAACCCGGTGGAGCTCGAGGATGGGGCAGTGAAGGTGATCGAGATCAAGGACGGGGGCGTCCGGATGCTGGAGGCTGACTGTGACAATCAGGTCTGCGTTCAGACTGGAATCATCCGTTCAGGAGCCTACCCCATTGTGTGCCTGCCCCATGGGCTGGTGGTGCAGATTGAGGAGGGAGACAGGGCGCCGGACGCCATGGCGCGCTAGCTAGCGCCGGGGCAGGGCCTTGTTGATAAAGTGGGCGCAGAATCCGGTAAACAGGCCGGTTATCAGCCCGCTGACAGTAAGCCAGGGAAGATACAGAAAGACGCCCATAGTTCTGGTCAGGAGCGCGGCGCATAGAAGTTGACCGATATTGTGGAGCAGGGCTCCGGTCATGCTGGTGAGCACAATCATGCGCCTGTGCAGAAACCGGTTTAAAAGGGCCATAAAAAGCAGGCTCAGCACTCCTCCGGACAGACTGTATAGAAAGGACACCGCCTGCCCAGCAAAAATGCTGCCCAGGGTGACGCGAAGGAGCATCACCACCAGGGCGTCCCTGGCTGAAAACCGCAGCATCACCAGCAGGGTGATGATGTTTGCCAGACCGGGCTTGATTCCGGGAATGGGGGTCAGAGGGGGCAGGGCGGCTTCTATAATATAAATGATCAGGGAGCATGCTGTGTAAAGGGATAGCTGCGTCATTCTGTGTGTATTCATGGAGGGCCTCCGGGAAGAATTTTGACGCTGAAGCCTCGGGGTCACAGGGGGCTTCGGCGCTTTTAAGTATAATATGACAATTTTCGACAGTCAATATATAAAAAATATATAAAGAACACAAAAGTAAAAAAAATAGCGTATAAAAAGTGAATTATTTGCAGTATTTTTAATGCAGAATCTTAGGTATAATTTATCATATCAAGATTCTGCCCTCGGGGGAAGGGGGCAAGTTTTAGGAGGTACAAAATGGAAAAAAAGACAGGAAAGGAGAAGGTTTCGGGTGTTCTATACATCATCCAGAGAATAGCCGCCCTTCTGGGCGTATGCGCTATTTTCTTCCCGACCTTCAACCCATCGTACATTTTTACAGTAGTTGACGGAAACCCCATGAACAATACCACCTCGCTCTTTACGGCGGCTATCTCCACTAGCGGAATCATGTCGGACGGTATTGTCAGCGGCATCAGCAGAAACCTGCTGGAGGCCGGTTCCTTTACGACGCTCAGGGTTGCCTGTATCCTGCTTTTGCTGGGTGTTATCGCAGCGGGCGTGGGCGCATGCATGTCCGTGGGCAATAAGACCATGAAGCAGGTGTCCCACCTTGTGTCCATCGGGGGCGCTGTCCTGCTCATCGTGGGCGGCGTGATCATCATCAATATCGGCAATAATGTAGAAAGCATCGTAAAGGTTGAGGAGAGCGGGGAAACCACAGATTCCGTTTACCAGGTAACCCTTGCGGAGGAAACGGATGCGGATACCTGGACCTCAGACGCCACCACTATGCTGAGCCAGTGCGAGAATGATGTCTACAGAATTACAATCGCCAACAATTCCGGAAAGTCCATGGAAGGATGGGCGCTGCAGATTCATGTAGGCGCGGACTACGACATGTCGAATTACATCGGCATCAATAGGAAGTTCAGTATTCTTTACGACAGGAACAACTACGTTGACTACGAATTCAATGTGGAGCTCGAAGGAGAATACCTGGTGGTTACGCCTGGCAACTATACCATGGAGGAGGGCGAGCTGACACTGGATGAGAGCGCCTCCGGCAATTACATATCCACCATTGACGCAGGAACCCTGACTCTGACCCTGATTATGGACGGCATTTCAGCGGACACGGAGGTTATTGTGACTGACGGCGCCAGAGCCCAGAACATGGCATGGATCTTCCCCACATGCGTTTACATTTACATTGCTCTTGCGGTGATCGTCATTGTCACCTCCCTGGTGAATGCAGTGCTGATTGGAAAGGCGCCGGCAGGTGAGCATATGCACATGGAGACGGAGTATCAGCTCTTTATCATGTTCCTTCCCTTCATCCTGCTGATTTTTGCCTTTTCCTATCTCCCTCTTTACGGGTGGCGGTTTACCTTCGTATGGGATGAAACGAAGTCCATCACAGCGGAGGGCAACTTTGCGGGAACTCACTGGTTTACAGTGCTTTTCGCGGATTCGGCCTTCAGAAAACTGTTTTTAAACGTAATGAAGAACACGCTGGGCTTAAGCTTCCTGGGACTTTTCACCAGCTGGCTTCCCATGGTATTCGCCGTTTTCCTGAATGAGGTAAAGAACAGTAAGTTTAAGGGATTTGTGACCACATTTTCCACGATTCCCAACTTTATTTCCTGGGTGCTTGTTTACTCCATCGCCTTTGCCATCTTCTCGGCGGATGGTCTTGTGAGCAACCTCCTCGGAATCAATCACAATTACCTGCAGGACTCCACGCATCTGTGGCTGAAGATGTGGGCCTGGGGAACCTGGAAGGGTATCGGATGGAGCGCCATCATCTATATCTCCGGTATCGCCGGTATCGACCAGCAGCTTTATGAGGCAGCCTCCATCGACGGTGCGGGACGGTTCCAGAGAATGTGGAGCATTACCCTCCCCTGCCTGCTTCCAACCTTCGTGGTTATGCTGGTTATGTCCGTAGCGGGTATCCTGAGCAATGGTATGGATCAGTACCTGATGTTCTCCAATGCTCAGACAATCGACGATCTGAACGTATTGGATCTGTATGTGTATAATCTGGTGTTTGACGGCGGCGGGCAGGTTCCGCTCTCAACCGTTGTTGGTATGGGCAAATCAATTGTAAGTATTATTCTGTTCTTCATCGCCAACAGCGCGGCAAAGGCAATCCGTGGAAACGGTATCGTATAAGGAGGTGAGAAAAAATGGCTAAGACAGCAGAAGAAAAAATGAACGAAAAGCTGGAGAAGGAGTATTACAAGAAGCATAAGCGCATGTACCGGCTCTCCGCTTCGGATATTGTATTCAGCATCATCAACTATGCAGTGTTCTTTATCTTTACATTTAGCTGTATATTTCCCTTCTACTATATCTTTATCCAGACCATTTCTGACCCCAGTCTGGTAGCGTCGGGAGCTATACGGTTCTATCCCAGAGGGCTGACTATCAGCAACTACGTGAATATTCTGCACGAGAATCAGATCATCTCTGCATTCGTAGTGTCTGTGGCGAGAACGCTCATCGGTACCACGCTGATGGTGCTGGCGTCGGGACTCATCGGCTATCTGGTAACTCAGGATAAGATGTGGAAGAAAAAGCTCTGGTATCGGTTCATGGTTATCACCATGTACTTTAACGCAGGTACCATTCCCTGGGTAATGAACATGAGACTGCTGGGACTGGAAGGAAATTTCCTGGCTTACATCATCCCTGGTATCGTCTCTCCCTACAATATTATTCTGGTAAAGACCTACATAGAGTCCATTCCGGCAGAGCTGGAGGAGAGTGCATTTATCGACGGCGCAGGCTACATGACGGTGTTCAGAAAAATTATCTGGCCCCTGTGTAAGCCCATTCTGGCTACCATCGCCATATTTGGCGCGGTGGGTCACTGGAATTCCTTCACCGACTCCCTGATGCTCATGACAGCCCCGGAGGCACAGAAGTATCACACCCTGCAGCATGTGCTGTATAACTATCTGGTAAGAAACCAGAGAGTGGATACCAGCGCCGGCGGTTCGGTTCAGACCGTATCTGCGGCGGTAAAATACACCTGTAGTATGGTGACCATCATTCCCATATTGATCGTATACCCCTTTATGCAGAAGTATTTCCAGAAAGGCATTATGCTGGGAGCAGTCAAGGGATGATGGCTATGGTGCTGCCTGTTCAGGGCAGCACCACAGCGAAAGCTGCAATGCAATCGGGGAATGATCTCCGTTTCGCAAATATATATTTATAGGAGGACATTATGATAACAAAGTCAAAAAGAGTATTGGCACTGGGCCTCTCTTCGGCTATGGCCCTGTCCATGTTTGCTGGATGTACAAACAACAGCAGTTCAAGTGCGTCAGGAACCACCGCCGCATCCGACGGTACTGATTCAACTCAGGGAACGGATGCATCTGGCAATGATGACGAAACCGCAGGTACAACTGCAGGCGAGGAGGGCAATGAAGGAAATACTGATGCCACAGAGCCCAGCAGCGATGTAAGCGGGAATACTGGGGGGGATGTATTTGCTGAGTACGAGCCTACATACGTTCCCGAGGAGACGGTTTCCATTCAGATTTTCTCTCAGATATCCAATGTGCCCGGTGAGCAGAGAGGATGGATGGCGGATATTGTTAAGGAAAAATTCAATGTGGAGATCAACATTGTTAACGACTCTTCTGTCCTTTCCACCATGCTTCAGACCGGTGATATGGGAGATATCGTAATCTGGGGAAACCAGGACGAGGATTACAAGACTGCTGTAAGCAGCGGCTATCTCCTGAACTGGAACAGGGATAATCTCCTTTCCAACTACGGCGCATATATGGAAGAGAATATGGCGGAAGCTCTGGAGTATAACGCGAAGGTGAACGGCGGTAATGTATACGGCTTTAACGGTTCCATTTCCTTGCCTGGAAGCGCAAATTCTGCTGGTCTTCTCTACACATGGGATACCAGATGGGATCTGTATATGGAGGCCGGAATGCCGGAAATCAACGACCTTAACGACTACATCGAGATGATGAAGACCTTCAAGGAGCTGGAACCCACAGATGAGAACGGCAACGAGACCTATGCGCTGTCCATGTGGCCCGACTGGGATGGAAACATGGTCATGTATGTAAAGGCCTTTGCCACAGCTTACTGGGGCTATGACGAGTGGGGCATGGGTATGTATGATGTGAGAACCGGCAGCTTCATCGGCGCTCTGGACGAGGATGTGGACAACAATCCTTACTATCAGGCGCTGAAGTTTATCAATCAGCTGAACCAGGAAGGTCTTGTAGACCCCAACTCCATGTCTGCGAAGTGGGATAACTACTCTGAGAAGATGAAGGCCGGCGGCGCATTCTTCTCCATCTTCAATTATGCAGGGGCTGATATCTACAACACCGAGGCGCATGCTGAGGAGAACAAGTATATGTGCTCCCTGATTCCAAACGACGCAACACCTCTGATTTATGGTACTTCCACCACAGGAAGCGGCTATGTATGGAGTATTTCCGCAAAGACCGAGCATCCGGAGCTTTGCATGGAAATCATCGACTGGCTCTCCACACCTGAGGGTACGCTCACCTATTTCTATGGACCTAGGGGAACCAACTGGGATGTGGATGAGAACGGCAATCTGTATCTGACAGAGTTTGGCGTAACCTGCCAGACTGACAGAACAGGTACATCCATGACAGAGGTTGGGTATACCGGACTGTTTGACGATGGTATTATCCAGGTGAACTCCAATATCTGGGATCAGGCGTCCTACATTCCCAACGACCCCAACAACCAGAGCTTCCTGTATGAGCTGTGGGATTCCATGCAGACGGAGCCCGTTAACGAGGTAGAAGCATCCTGGAGAGAGTTCTCCGGCGAAACCCTTGGCATCAACTACCTGCTGCACAACGAGAACATTGTGGTTTCTCCTTCAACAGGTGTGAAGTTTACCAACCCCAGCAAGAGAGATACGCTGTATACCAACTGGAGCCAGGTTGCAACAACCATCGTCAACGGTACATGGAGATGTATCTATGCTGCCACAGACGCAGAATTTGATCAGCTTTGGGAGCAGATGGTATCCGACGCCAACAGCTACGGCTATGCGGATTGTGTTGCTTTCTCCGAGGAGCAGGCGGCAACCAGATATCTTGCTGAGCAGATGCTGGCAGAGTAATTTTATAAAGTACACCGAGCGGTATAAATGAACATCACAACGGGGAAGTCCCATGGGGCTTCCCTGTTTTTTAGAAAACTTTCACATAATATGCTTGATTCTGATTGTGCAAATCGTTTATAATTGGGAGCATGAACAATACCGCAGATGGGCATGATGAAAATGCCAATGATGAACGCTTAACTGAAAGGAATGTTGTGCAATGGATATTTTCAGCGTGGATGGAAAGCTGTTTCAGTTCTTGAGAAGGCTGACGGATATATTAAAGCTGAATATTCTCTGGCTTCTCTGCTCCCTTCCCCTGGTGACCTTCGGCCCGGCCACCGTGGCGGCCTTTGATGTAACCATGAAGATGATCGACGACACGGAAGGGTATGTGGCCAGGCAGTTTTTGAAGTCCTTTAAGGCGAACCTGAAAAACGGCATACCCCTTGGCATTCTCTTTCTGGTGGGCGCCTATTCCCTGTGGCTGGATTTTCAGCTTGCCATGATTCCGGATCTGCATCCATTTCTGTTCCTGGCCATGTTTATTCTCTTTGTCTTTGCGTTTGTCGCCTGCTTTATCTACGCCTTTGCCCTGTCAGCCAGATACGAAAATACGCTCGTGAGAACCATCAAAAATTCCTACGATATATTCCTGAGGCATATCGTCAGGAACGGCGGTTTGGTGCTTGTGCTGGCGCTGGAGGTGGTGATATTTTTCTGGAGCAGTACCACGCTGTTTTTATTTATTCTCATCGGCCCTGCCTGCCTGTTTCTTACCATCAGCGGCTGGGCGGTGCCCATGTTCCGGGAGATTGAGAAGGAGGATGGGGCGGTTATACAGAGACAGGAAAGCGATTCGGAGGAGCAGATTTTTAAGGATCATCCTGCCGAGGACAAGGGAATCAGCAGAAGAGCCCATATGGGAAGAACATCGGATCAGCAAAAGGATTCATAGAGAAAAGAATAAAATCAGAAAAGCGGCTGTCCCAGGGGGCTTGAATCTCCCTGGGACAGCCGCTTTTTTATTGGTTATTCCACGGTAAAGCTTCCCAAAATCTGCAGATACTCCGTCTCCTTTGACAGCTGGAAGAGGAGGGCCTGGCTCTCCTTTTCCAGGAGATTCAGGGAGAGCTCCACATAAAACTCATAGTTCCAGTCTGTTGTCTTTCCGTTCGGCCGGGAATGAATTTCTGTCAGGTTTATGCCATAGTCGGCAATCTGGCATAGGATGCTTCCAAGACTCCCGCTTTTGTTGGGACAGACAAACATGATTTTTAAACGGTTATGGGCTTCTGTAACCGCCAGGGTGTTTGAAAATGTTACCAGCTTTAACATGCGCCCCTTTTCTGTGATGATCTGGCAGTCGTTAATATAAAGGCTGTAGTGTCTCAGCATGGTGTTCAGCTCATCGCTGGTACCCTTGCCGATTTCCTCCATCACCCCCATGCCTGCATCCACCGAGCCCTCCTGAATCATGGCGCCGATCTCATCAAAGGAATCCACGGCAGTAACCAGATCCCTTGAGATGGCGCTGCACAAATAGAGCTGGGGTTTGATCATGGCAACCCGGGCAGGGGGAGTCATCTTTGTCTCAAAGGAAAAGGGGAAGCAGTTTTTAATTTCCAGAGTTCTGCCGTACTGGTATTTCCTGCTGACCTCCATGATTCTCTTGATCAGGGCGGTGTATTCCTTTTCAAGGCTTGCATCAATTCCCGCAGTGTTTTTTCTGATGACAGCCTCCTCCCGGTCCGGCTTGTAGATTTCGTCCGAGGTTTCAGCCTTGATGCGCGCCACATTGTCCGCCAGCATCATGCGCTCGATAAACAGCTCCTTGATTTGTTTGTCCACCCGGTCTATACCGGCTCTTACTTCATCCAGATTCATGGGATCACCTCATAAATATAACATGCTGTTGGGGGCAAAAGGTATTTTACCCCTGATATCACGGATTGCTCCGTGCTAAAGCACTCTCGCAATCCTAAAACAGCTCAAATTCGCTCATTTTTCTGCGAAAAATGACTACTTTTCGCTGTTTTGTGGGTCCCAAAGTCATACATTGCCATGCCAGCATGGCATGTATGACCTTTTGACCCTGATATCATAACATATTTCTATTAAAGCCTCAACAGATAATTCTGAAATTCCGACGCTGATGTCCATCATGATGCGGGGGCGCAATCCATGGGGGAGTGCGTACATTCAAATTTATGTTCTTTTAACTTGACAAAAAATCGAGAATCCTTATAATAATTAAGGTCGAAATTAGACATAGGATCGGGTAAAAATTAGACAATTGAGGTGCCAGATTTGAATCAGTGGGAAAAACTGGAGCAACTGATGACAAAGGAAGAAAAGCATCGGCTGTATGAGATGGTCAGGCTGCAGATCCTGATGTTCATTGTCAGAAACGGCGGACATATACCGGAGGGGCTGATGGATGTTTTTGATTGGCAGGATGACTGTTATCAGGTGGTGTACAGCAGAAACTTCACCAGCCAAAAGGAGAATCATTATCAGCTGAGGGAGCTGATTTTTTTTGGTATTCACGAGAGTCCCATGTCGGTGGAGTTTCCGGAGGGGGAGGGAAAAATCCTTGTTCTGCGGGGAAAGGCGGCGGTGAAGCGGCTCAACCAGTTTATTGAGCATTATCTGATCACCCCGCCTCAGAAAAACAGTCCCATGTACAGCCTGTTCTTCACCTGCGGAGAGGTGGTGAAGAAGCCGGAGGATATTCATGAATCCTATAATACGGCTGTAAAGCTGATGGAGCGAAGGTTTTTTGCCGGACGTGACCAGCATATGCTGGATGAGAATCCGCTGTCCGATTCCCAGGAACAGCAGCCCCTGGGGGAGGAGGTGGTGAGCCGTTTCTGTGATGCTTTGGTGGACGGTATCCAGACCTTTAACAAAACGCATCTGAACAGACAGGTGGAAAAGCTGTATGGATATCTGGTAAGCTGCTGCCAGGACGAGCAGACGGTGCGCATGTTTCTCATGGAACTCTGTATCCGGGTTAGGGAAAGGCTCAGGGAAAAATATCCTGGAGCAAAGCAGTACGGTGAGGACAGCAGAAGAATGCTTCAGAGTATTTTTAAGCATGATTATCTGTATGAGATTTTGGACAGCATGGTTAAGGAGCTGGGGGCCATTATGCAGGGGGTAGGCGCTCCGTCCAGGGACAGCGTTTTGAATGATATTTTATTTTATATCCAGCATAATATGGGGGAGCAGCTGAAGCTGGAACGGATTGCGCCCCTCTTCGGATACAACAGCGCTTATCTGGGTAAAATTTTCAGGCAGAATGTGGGGGCAAGCTTTAACGCCTATGTGGATCGTGTACGCATTGAGCGGGCCAAGGAGCTTTTGCAACAGGAAAAGCTGAAGGTTTACGAGATATCGGAGCGGGTGGGCTACAGAAATGTGGATTACTTCCACAAAAAATTCCTGAAAAATGTGGGTATGAGTCCCGCGGCGTACCGGAAATCCGTTTCCGCCGACAAAGGAGAAGCAGAGTAAACCTTCATGCGTCCGGCGGAGGGACTCTCAGAGTAATGGGATTCCCCGGATAACCGGGGAGGGAAATTGGAGGATTTTATGGAAAAACAGATCTATGATGCGGACAGTATCAAGGTTTTAGAGGGACTGGAGGCTGTCCGGGTGCGCCCGGGTATGTACATTGGAAGCGTTTCCACATCGGGCTTGAATCATCTGATCTATGAGATCGTGGACAATGCGGTGGACGAGCACCTGGCTGGGTTCTGCACGGAGATTTCCGTCACCATGCATGCCGATCACAGCGTGACTGTCACAGACAATGGAAGAGGAATTCCTGTGGGGATGCATGAGAAGGGGGTGCCGGCAGAACGGCTGGTGTTTACCACCCTTCATGCAGGAGGAAAATTTGACAACAACGCCTATAAGACCAGCGGCGGCCTCCACGGCGTGGGCTCCTCCGTGGTGAATGCGCTGTCAGAGTACCTGGAGGTAAAGGTCATGACCGGCGGCGCCATCCACTATGACTCCTATCAGCGGGGGGTGCCGGAGGTGGAGCTGGAAAACGGACTTCTTCCCATTATCGGAAAGACGAAAAAGACCGGAACCACCGTCACCTTTCTGCCGGACGAGCAGATTTTTGAAAAGATCAGATACAATAAGGAGGCGGTGAAGAGCCGCCTCCATGAGACCGCTTACTTAAACCCCGGCCTGACCCTGCATTATATCAACGAGGGCCCGGACGAGGAGGAGCATATCACCTACCAGGAGACGGAGGGAATCGACGCTTATGTGCGGGAGCTGAATAAGGGGAAGGAAGCGAAAACGGAGATTATTCACCTGAAGGGAGCTGCCGAGAGCATCGAGGTGGAGGCGGCGTTTCAGTTTGTGGACACCTTTGAGGAGAAGATTCTGGGCTACTGCAACAATATCTACACTGCCGACGGTGGAACCCATCTCACTGGTTTTAAGACCCGCTTTACACAGGAAATCAATAACTATGCCAGGGAGCTGGGAATATTAAAGGAGAAGGACGCCAATTTTACCGGAACGGATACCCGCTGCGGTCTCACCGCCATCATTGCCATCAAGCACTATGATCCCCTCTTTGAGGGACAGACAAAGACCAAGCTGGGAAGCGCCGACGCGGCAAGGGTGGTGAGCGCTGTCACCGGGGAGCAGCTGGAAATGTACTGCGACAAGCACCTGGAGACCCTGAAGGTGATGATTGACTGCGCCATGAAGAGCGCAAAGCTGAGAAAGGCTGAGGAGAAGGTCAGGAGCAACCTCCTGGGAAAGCAGAAATATTCCTTTGACGGGAATGGGAAGCTTGCCAACTGTGAGTCCAGGGTGGCTGAGCGCTGCGAGATTTTCATCGTGGAGGGAGATTCCGCCGGAGGCTCCGCCAAGAAGGCCAGGGACCGGATGTACCAGGCCATCATGCCCATCCGGGGCAAGATTCTGAATGTGGAGAAGGCCAGCATCGACAAGGTTTTGGCAAATGCGGAGATTAAGTCCATGGTGCAGGCATTCGGATGCGGGTTTTCTGAAGGCTATGGAAACGACTTTGACATCAGCAAGCTTCGCTACAATAAGATCATCATCATGGCGGATGCGGATGTGGACGGCGCCCATATCAGCACCCTGCTGCTGACCTTCTTCTACCGGTTTATGCCGGAGCTGATCAGCGAGGGCCATGTGTATATTGCCATGCCCCCTCTCTACAAGGCTATTCCCGCCAAGGGACCCCAGGAATATCTGTATGACGATACCTCCCTGGAGGCCTACAAGAAGAAGCATAAAAACTTTACCCTTCAGCGCTACAAGGGTCTGGGGGAGATGGATGCGGGACAGCTCTGGGAGACCACCATGGACCCGGACAGCCGGAACTTAAAGCAGGTACACATCGAGGACGCCCGCATGGCCAATGAGGTCACGGAGATCCTGATGGGCAGCGACGTGGAGCCCAGAAGGGCCTATATCGCGGCTCATGCAAGGGAAGCGGAGCTGGATATTGTATAAACGATAGGAGAAGAGATGCCTGAAAATATAATTCAAACAGAATTTTCTGCTGAGATGCAGCAGTCATTTATCAATTACTCCATGTCCGTCATCACCTCCAGGGCGGTGCCGGACGTGAGGGACGGTTTAAAGCCGGTGCAGAGACGTGTCCTCTACGCCATGAACGAGCTGGGGCTGAATGCTGACAAGCCCCACAGAAAGTCCGCCCGCATTGTGGGGGATACCATGGGTAAGTATCACCCCCACGGGGACAGCTCCATCTATGAGACCCTGGTGGTGTTAAGCCAGGATTTTAAGAAGGGGATGGCCCTGGTGGATGGGCACGGAAATTTCGGCTCCATCGAGGGGGATGGGGCCGCCGCCATGCGGTACACCGAGGCCAGGCTGAAGCGCTTTACCCAGGAGGTGTATTTGGCGGACCTGGACAAAAATGTGGTGGACTTTGTGCCAAACTTTGACGAGACGGAGAAGGAGCCCAGCGTGCTGCCGGTGCGGATTCCCAACGTGCTGGTGAACGGCTCTGAGGGAATCGCTGTGGGCATGACCACCTCCATCCCTCCCCACAACCTGTCGGAGGTGGTGGACGGCATGAAATATCTCATGGATTACCCGGACGCTTCCTGCGCAGAGCTGATGCAGTTCATCAAGGGGCCGGATTTTCCCACCGGGGGCATTGTCACCAACAAGGATGAGCTTCTTGCCATCTACGAAACCGGCAGGGGCAAGATCAAGCTCCGGGGCAAGGCGGAGATTATCCAGGGAAAGAAGCGGGGAGAGAAGGACTGTATCGTGATCACAGAGATTCCCTATACCATGATCGGCGCCAATATCGGAAAATTTTTAAACGATGTGATGGAGCTGGCGGAGACCAGAAAGCTCCCGGATATCACCGATATCTCCAACCAGTCCAAGGAAGAGATCCGCATCGTCATCGAGTTGAAAAAGGGGGCGGATGCAGAAAAGATCCTCCAGGGGCTGTACAAAAAGACGAAGCTGGAGGACAGCTTCGGCGTTAATATGCTGGTGATTGATGACGGTAAGCCCAAGGTGCTGGGGCTCCGGGAAATCCTGGAGCGCAATATCGCGTTTCAGATGGAAATCAACACCAGAAAGTACACCACCCTGCTGCAAAAGGACCGGGAGCGCCTGGAAATCCAGGAGGGGCTCATGGCCGCTGTGGACATCATTGACCTGATTATTGAGATCATCCGGGGCAGCAAGGATCTGAAAATGGCCCGAGGATGTCTGACAGAGGGAAAAACCGAGGGCGTCAATTTCAAGACAAAGACCAGCGAGCGTCAGGCCAGGAAGCTCTCCTTTACGGAGGCCCAAGCCACGGCCATCCTGGAGCTGCGTCTGTCAAAGCTCATCGGGCTGGAGATTTTACAGCTCCGGAAGGAGCACCAGGAGACGGCCGCAAGGATCAGGGAGTACGAGCGGCTTCTGGGGGATGAGAAGGCCATGATGGGAGCCATCAAGAAGGATCTGGACCGGATCAAGAAGAACTACGGTGTTCCCCGGCGCACGGCCATCGAAAACCAGGCTGCCGCGGTGTTTGAGGAGGCTCCTGCGGAGGCTGCTCCGGTGGTATTTGCCATGAACCGCTTCGGCTACGGGAAGGCCATGGATCCGGCTGTGTTTGCCAAGAATCAGGAGGCGGTGCTGTCGGACAACCGGGTGGTGTTTACCTGCATGAGTGACGCCCGGGTGGGACTGTTTACCAGGGAAGGGGCGCTTCATCAGGTCAAGATGAAGGATCTGCCCCTGTGCAAGCCCAGGGACAAGGGGGTTCCCCTGGATAATATCAGCAATTATGACAGTACAAAGGAAACCATCATCGCTGTTCTTCCCATGGAGACATTGGAGAGCCAGACCCTGATCTTCCTGACGGAGCAGGGCCTTGGAAAGCGTGTGTCCGGCACGGAATTGATCTCCTCAAAGAAAACCATCGCTGCCTGCAAGCTGGGGGCGGAGGACGGTCTGGCGGCGGTGCTGCCCCAGACAAAGGCCCATGTGGCGCTTCTCACAGACACGGGCACGGGACTGCGCTATCCGGTGGAGGAGCTTCCCCTTCAGAAAAAAACAGCCCTGGGGGTGAAGGCGGCGAAGCTTTCATCCGGACAGCATATCAAGGCAGCATATGTGCTTGATCCTAAGGAGGAGCTGACAGCGGTCCTTGAGGACAGACCGGTGCGCATATCAGCCTTAAAGTGCAGAAAGCGTGAGGCAAAGACGGAGAAGCTGACATTTGAATAGAGGAGAGGTCAAGGGGGCGCATGGAGACTGCATATCCTGCTCCGCCACCTTGGGACTGGAATATTGGCAAGCAGGCTGGGAAACAGCCTGCTTTTTTGGGGCTTAAAAAAATAATCCGGTGCACTCTCTGAAGAGGTAAAAGATGACCAGGAAACCGAAAAAAATAAAAAAATAGATTTTCTAGTTGACAATAAAACCAAAATATGGCATTATTCAATGAAGAATGTAAAGAAGCGGAAAGGCGTCAGAACTGGTAAATCCAATTGAAAGATGCTAAAAATAAGATAAAGGAGGATATATGGCTACTACATATAGGGACCCGGAGGGGATGCTTCACACGATTTCAGAAACCTATCCCTGCATTCGAGATTCACAGGAGGGAATGATGGTGGTAGTTGACCGCAGGGGAAAGGGCAGCTTTTTCAGCAAAACCATGGACGCAGAGGAGGTGCCTGAATATATCGAAAAATGGCAGCTTGTGAAGCTGTATTCTGACTAATGAGCTGACAAGCGGCAGAAGATATGAGAGCGCGGTGCTTGTAACATTCGCAGTGCGGGCAGAACGCCCCTACTTCTGGATTTTGTTTAATAAATATATAATTAAGCTTAATAATAGTGCTTCAAAGTATATCATGTTATATCAACCATACTGGTTTTGGAGAAAAAATATTGATTTAAATATATTACTTTTTACGTATAAAGTCTTTTGTAAGTAAATAAATTTCCTCAAAAAATAATGCATTTCTCATTGACAAAAATATACGTGGTTTGATACACTATGGAAAAGAGAATAAGGAGTCGATTAGCAAAGTCGGCGGCCTTTGTCAGTGACATTAAAGGAGGAAAAAAAGATGAGCGAAGATGCAAAACAGTATCTGAAGGAAGTGAGGCTGGCATTTCCCATTGCTTACAAGGATGAAAAGCGGTTTTTGGCGGATCTTACAGATTCCGTCTCCAGCTACGGGGAAACCCACCCGAATGCCACCAAGGAGGATTACTATGAGAGATTTGGGGAACCGAAGGAGGTGGCGCTGGGGTACTATCAGGAGACCAGCGTGGACGTGTACTTTGGCATGATGAGGCGCTCAAGATGGCGCAGGCTGATCACAGGACTTGTGGTGGCGGCGCTTATTATTGGGCTGCTCATTGTAACTGCGTTCTGCATTCACGCGCAGCAAACCTACAAGAATGCTACAGGAGCTTATGTAATTGAGGAAATAATAGAAGATGAAGGAGAGAATCAGTAAAATGAAGAGACTATGGATGATGCTTTTGGTTTTTGCGATGGCATTGGAGATCTGCGCGCCGGTGTACGGCATGGAAGGCGCCCCGGCGTCTGAGGAGGCATATACCACCGCCTCCGTGGAGTATTTGGAGGATGGGAGCTATATTGTGACGGTGATCACTGAGGAACCAGCACAGGCTTTGGCCTACGCTACAGCCAGTAGCACGAATACTAAGACGGGCACAAAGACGTCTACATATGTGAATGCGGAGGGCGAAGCCCTTTGGGCCGTTTCGGTCCGCGCCACCTTCCAGTATGTGACCGGCTCCCTTGCCACCTGCGTCAGCGCGACAGGCTCCGCAGAGTCATACTCATCCGTCTGGAAGTTAGGAACGCCCGCGGTGGAATACCAGTCAAACTATGCCACAGCAACAGTGACGGGAACCCGGTATTTTGGAGGGCTTATTCCCCTGGATAAAGTTACGCTGAGCGTGAAGCTGACCTGCGACGTTAACGGAAAGCTGTCATAAAAATCCCATCAAGGGCGAAATAAAAAGATTATTGGTAAATCCCCCGTGTCTGCGCCGCAGGAGACCCGGGGGATTAGTCTGACAGCCGTTTTGCGCATATGAAAAAGAGCCATCCTGTGAAATGGCTCTTTATTTTCAGCATTTTAATATAAAGGGGGAAAATTTTTGCTGTTTTATTCCTGGGGAATTTCTTCCTGCGCCGGTTCCGTCACTTCCGCTTCCTCCGGCTTTACATATTCAAAGGAAACCTTGTAGTCAAGAACGGAGCAGACGCCGATGGTAGCGTCAAAGTAGTTCTTTTCCAGCTCCTTCAGATAATCAAAGCCCTTCTCCTCAATGTGGTAATAAACACGCACACGCTTTTGAACAATGCACTCCTTACTGGTGGAAATAAATCCCTCTTCCAGTAAGCGATACAGGGTGGGATACATGGAGCTCTCGCGAAGTACGTAATATCCCTTGCTCTTTTCTTTTAAAGTCTGTACAATCTGGTAGCCGTACATATCCCCCTGGCTTAATATACTTAATATCAGTAGGGAAATAGTGCTATGGCTTGTCGCTGTTGATGTTCGCATCTATATACCTCATCTTCCTGCATGATTCTGCATAATTAAATACTGACCTATAGCATAACATGAAAAAAATTTTTTTTCAATACCATTGTTCACAAAAAATGTTAAATTAATTATAAAAAAATGAATTTTTTTCTCCCTTTGTCCTGTAAAGGTTTTGTAAAAGCGTGGTACAAATATTCACAGAGGAGTGGCGTTTTTTTGCTGTCCATGGTACAATGTAGTGAATCGAGAACTTTTATGCCCCTGCGGCAGTATGCAGGGGGTCACAAAAACCCGGAAGAACAGGGACACAAAGGAGGCAGGGAAGGATAACCATGGAAGAGCTTGGAAAATACTTAGATGAGATGATCGGCGCCGGTATCAGTAAAATCGTCATCAGCAATCCCGCCGGCAGGCAGGAGACCTACAGAAAAATCCAGATCGACAGAAAAAACAAGAGTTATCAGATTTCAAAATTTACGGATACCCAGGTGTTCCATGAAAATCTGACAGAGGAATATCTGGGTGAGAGATGCCAGGAGCTGATACGGGGGCATTTCAGACAGGTAAACGGCTGGTCCCAAAATCAGGAGCATATCATTCTCATATCGAAAAAGGGCGCCTGCAGCTACAGGGTGAAGAGAAAGGATCATCCATCAGCAAGGATAAGCAGCCCGGAGCATAACAGGAAGAAGAACTATATCCTGCAGGAGGGAACGGAGATCAAGCCCCTGGTGGATATGGGGATATTTACGAAGGAGGGAAGGATCGTCCACTCCATGTATGACAAGTACAAACAGATTAATCGGTTCCTGGAGATACTGGAGGATGAGCTTTCACACCGCCGCCAGGATCAAATCAATGTGATTGATTTTGGGTGCGGAAAGTCCTATCTTACCTTTGTTGTGTACTATTATCTGTCCCAGGTCCGGCAGATGCAGGTGAATATGGTGGGACTGGATCTCAAGAGGGCGGTGATTGAAAAGTGCAATGAGACGGCAGAAAAATATAGATATACGGGTCTGCGCTTTGAACAGGGGGATATCAACGGCTATAAGGCGCCCTTCCCGGTGGATATGGTGATCACTCTTCATGCCTGTGACACCGCCACGGACTATGCGCTCTATAATGCGGTGAGGTGGAATGCAGGGATGATATTTTCCGTGCCATGCTGTCAGCATGAGCTGAACAGGCAGATGAAGCCGCAAAATCTGTCAATCCTGTCACGCTACGGGATCATCAAGGAGCGCTTTTCCGCTCTGGCTACGGACGCGGCACGTGCCAATCTTCTGGAATACCGGGGCTATAAAACTCAGCTGCTGGAATTTATCGACTTTGAACATACGCCGAAGAATATCCTGATACGGGCGGTCAGAAGCCCGATGCTGCCAGGAAGCGTTCGGGAAAGGGCTCTGGGAGAGGTTCATGAACTGATGAAGGAATTTGGCTTTATGCCAACTTTGTATAAGCTGCTGGTTATGGAGCATCGGGATGAGGAGGATGGGATGCCCCAGTGATGCTTTAGCCCATATCTGAATCGGATAGGGGAAGATTCCTTCCCCTATCCGATCACCGCGATACCTCGTTCATCTCGCGGCATTGCCGCTCGATGACCGTTGCCCGTCGGATGCCCGCCCGTGCAAGTCGGGTGACGGAACGCCCGCTAAAGCGGACCTGCCAATACGCACCTGCCGATATAATGCTTCGCATGGGGCAGGTGCTGTCGGCCGCCCTCCGGGCGTATCGCGCAAAAATACCGCATTCCCTTGCACGTCAACTGTACAGAGGAATGCGGTTTTTGTGTGATAAGCCTTAGCAGGGGAGGATTACTGGATTTTCAGAGCCAAAAGCTCCTCCTGCTCCTTTTCGATGACCTTTTTCATCATCTCCGGTCCGGGGGCTCCGATGGTCATACGTTTTTCCACGCAGGTTTTCAGGGAGATGGCCTCATAGATGTCCTCCTCAAATACGGGGCTGATGGCCTTATACTCTTCCAGGGTCATCTCGTCCAGAGAAATCCCCTTCTGCTCGCAGAAGAGCACCAGAGCGCCCACAACGCCGTGGGCGTCCCGGAAGGGTACGCCCTTGCCCACCAGATAGTCCGCGGCGTCAGTGGCGTTTGTAAAGCCGTTTTTAGCGCTGGCCTCCATGGCAGGCTTGTTAAAGCGCATGGTCTTCAGCATACCGGTAAAGAGGGTGATACAGCCCTTTGTGGTATCCAAAGCGTCAAAATACAGCTCCTTGTCCTCCTGCATGTCCTTGTTGTAGGCAAGGGGAAGCCCCTTCATGGTGGTTAAAAGGCCCATCAGAGCGCCGTAGACCCTTCCCGTCTTTCCCCGAACCAGCTCGGCAATGTCCGGGTTCTTCTTCTGGGTCATGATGCTGGAGCCGGTGCTGTAGTCGTCGTCCAGGTCGATAAAGCGGTATTCGTTGGAGTTCCAGATGATGATCTCTTCTGAAAAGCGGCTCAGGTGCATCATGATGGTGGACATGGCGCTTAAGAACTCAATAAGATAGTCCCTGTCGGAAACGCCGTCCATACTGTTAAGCGTAGGACCGTCGAATCCCAGAAGCTGGGCTGTATATTCCCGGTCCAGAGGATAGGTGGTGCCTGCCAGGGCTCCGGAGCCCAGAGGGCAGAAATTCATCCGCTTTCTGATATCCTTTAAGCGCAGGCAGTCCCTCTTAAACATTTCAAAGTATGCTCCCATATGATGGGCCAGGGTGACGGGCTGAGCCTTCTGGAGGTGGGTGAAGCCCGGCATAAAGGTTTCAGTATTTTTTTCCATAATATCCAGGATTGCTGTCAGCAAATCCTTTAGGAGTATAAACATCCCGTCGATCTCGTCCCTGGTGTAGAGCTTCATGTCCAGAGCCACCTGGTCATTGCGGCTTCTTCCCGTGTGAAGTCGCTTTCCGGGCTCCCCGATTCGTTCAATCAGCTGGGCCTCCACAAAGCTGTGGATGTCCTCGGCACCGTCGTCAAACTGAAGAGCACCACTGTTTAAATCTTCCAGAATGGCGTTTAATCCCTCGATAATCACATCCCGGTCCTCGTCTGTCAGGATGTGCTGCTTTGCCAGCATGGTCACATGGGCGATGCTTCCCTGGATGTCCTGCTTGTAAAACCTTCTGTCAAAGGGCAGGGACGCATTAAACTGATTTACCAGCGCATCGGTTTCCTTGGTGAATCTTCCTCCCCATAGCTTCATAGTCCTATACCTGCACACAGGCACCCGTCAAGGCGCCTGCATATTCCTTTCTGTTTTGTATGTAATCGTCAATAGCCAAGGAGGGATGGAATTACATCAGCTCCTTTGGATTATTCGAGCGCTTGATAGCCATTTCTCTGGTAATCACACCCTTGGAAATCAGCTGCTTTAAATCCATGTTCAGTGTGTGCATGCCCTCCTTCTGGCCGGTCTGCATGGAGGACTCGATCTGGAAGGTCTTGCCGGAACGGATCAGATTGTTTACCGCATCGGTTCCCACCAGAACCTCTGTTGCGGCGATGCGGCCGTTTCCGTTTGCCAGGGGAATAAGGTTCTGCGTTACAACACCCTGCAGCACAGCGGCCAGCTGGGTTCTGATCTGGTTCTGACTGTGGGGTGGAAATACGTCGATGATACGGTCGATGGTTTCAGCAGCTCCTGTGGTGTGGAGGGTGGACATAACCAGATGTCCGGTTTCCGCAGCGGTGATGGCGGCGGAGATGGTCTCAAAATCCCGCATCTCGCCAACCAGGATGACGTCCGGGTCCTCCCGGAGAGCGGAGCGCAGGGCGCCGGAGAAGCTGTCCACATCCCTGCCGATTTCTCGCTGGTGAATGGTGGATTTTCCCGGGGTGTACATGTACTCGATGGGATCCTCGATGGTGAGAATGTGCTCCGCCCTTGTGCGGTTGATGTAGTCGATCATGGAAGCCAGTGTGGTGGATTTGCCGGAGCCGGTGGGACCTGTGACAAGCACCAGTCCCCTGGGCTTTTCGGCGAAGGTTTTGATAACCGGCGGCAGCTTTAAGCTCTCAAAGGTGGGAACGGAGCTTCCCATGATACGCAGGCAGGCCGCATGGCTGCCTCTCTGGTGGTAGGTGTTTACTCTGCAGCGGATATTGCTGGGGGCAGGGGTCTGGTAAGAAAAATCCAGGTCACTCCCCTTTTTATAGCTTTCAGTCTGCTGGGGGTCAAACATCTGGAAGATCAGCTCGTCAAGCTCTTCCATGGAGAATTTCTGATCCATCTTTCCCAGCTCACCGTAACGGCGGAGGGCAATTTCGCCCTCCTGGGTAATGTGAATATCCGAGCAGCTCTGGCTCTTTGCGTATTCAATCAGTTGGTTAATGTTCATGGGGATGAACTCCTTTCATGCCTGTGTTTTTATTTTTATAGGCATATGCTGCCTGTAAAGCACTTGTCTTTCAGCGGTATGAAGCCGTACGGTTATCCTGGCGTACAGCTGCGTTCTCCGGATGGCCTGACTTGCGTCAATTGTCGTCAGGCACGGAATGACCTTCCCTGTCATCCTCTTGCTGAATATCTCCGCACAGGGGCTTCTCCTGCCCGGAACGCTCTTCCTGGGCGTCCTTGCGCACATCGTCCTCGTCACTGGGTTTCCCGTCATCTGAGGCTTTACCAGCGGGAGCCTTATCCCCGGAATGATCAAGCTCCTGGATATAGTGTCCATCCTCCGGATAATAGTCCTCCACGAAGGGGCTGGAAAATTCATGCCTTGAAAGGAGATGTCTCAGCAGCGTCAGCAGTATCAGCACAAGAGTGGAGCAGATGGAAAGGAATATGCCTGTGGTAAAGCCCTCCGGCGTGTAGGTCATGCGGATGGTGTGATGTCCCGCGGTTAAGGGAACCGCCAGCATGGCGTCCTTCAGCTTGACTGCTTCCGTTTCCACGCCGTCCACATATACGGTCCAGCCTGCCTCGTAGGCGATGGAGGTATACATCAGGCCATCCTCCTCCACGTCGATCACGCCTTCGAGCTGCGTGTCGCTCATGGAAACCACGTTCAGTCCCTGGGCGTTGAGCTTTTCATAGGCCTCCAAAAGCACGTCCTCCTGGAGAACGTACATGCTGAAATAAAGGGACTGATTCTCTGTGTCGCTGGTTATGGTGATGATGTCTCCCTCATATGCATAGCCGATGTCCAGGATAAAACGGCGTTTCAGGCTGGTATGGCTGTTGGTCTGGGTGGCCCTGGAGCCGTCGCCGCTCATAATGGTGGTTGTCGCCTCATCTATGCTGCTGTTTTGAATATACGCGTAATAATATCCCGGTTCCGTCACCGTAAAGCTCTCAGAGGATGAGGAGGCGCCGGAGGATGGAACGCTCACATATTTAAAGGTATTGTATAATCCGGTCGCGGCGCTGATGAAATTGTTCTGGGTCACCACAGGATTGCTGTCGTTGGTGTACCAGGCCTCCTCCATATCTGCCGGAACCATAAAGCCAAGGGGCAGGGCGCAGGTGTTTTCGTATAGCTTTACGTCACCGGAGGTTTTCACCAGCTTCCTCAGGGCATTGTCCGGGTAGGTGATGTTTGAAAATTCATATTTGACGGAAAACAGCATATCCACCAGCAGGGTGGCGCCGGTCTTGCTGTAGGCGTTTGTGGCGGCCTCCATGCCGAGGGTCTTGTAGTAATCTGACAGGGATGCGTTGGCTGTGGAGGAAAAGACGGAGATGGAAGGGTACTGGTACCAGGAGCCGTCGTTTTTCGTCCGAAGCTTCAGCTTTTCAAAACGGTAGAAAACCCGGTCGGAAATGCTGTCCGCATAGCTCTTTAAAGAGGCATAATCTTCATCGTATTCCACATAGTTTGACCTGGACACGGTGGTGACGCTGGTGATGCTGGTGTTCATAAAATTCTCTGTGAAAATAATCAGCAGTCCCGCAATGGCCAGGAATGCTGCCCCGTTCTTGTACCGGCAGCGCAGGTAAGCCAGCAGGCCGTAGATGCCCACAAATATAATGGACACATAGTATACCTGAAAATTCCACCCGTCCTCCGGGGCGTAGAGGGCTTCGCAGAGAAGAACAAAGCCGATGCCGATCCAGATGCTTGCGGTTACCTGTTTTAAGCTCCGGTCCCGAAGTCCCATGTAGCCCTTATATGCCATGGTCAGGAGCAGGAAAATATACACGAAGGACTGGCGGCAGGGCAGGGAGTTGGGATAATGGAAGCCGTGCCAGATAAAGTTTAAAAAGTTCATGGAAAAGCTGGCCAGCAGGAATAGCAGCATGGAAAAATATGCCAGCTTCTCCCGGGCTTTGACCTTCTTGTTCATCACGTAAAGGGGGATGAAAATCAGCACCGCAACGCTGCAGAAAATGTTGGGCCAGTGGTCGAGCCCCAGGTGCACCTCCACATTGTCCAGGTGTCTTGCCAGCATCTCCATGATGGAAAAATAGGAGGTGAAGGTTTTGGGGAAGGTGCTGTTTGCGGAGGCGCTGAGCTGAAGCGCACAGTAGGCGGGCAGCAGGAGAACCGCGGCCATACCTCCGGCGATCAGGGAATAGCCGCCGAATTCCAATACCTTTTTTGGGTAATTCATGTAGTATACCCGGGTAAAGTGTACGCCCCGTTCCTCATCATAGAGGGTCTCCTCCCGGCTTGCCGGCTGGATCACCAGAAGCATGATAAAGTAGATCACCAGGGAAATACAGATCATGATGGCGATATAGTAGTTGGCCAGGATGGCAAAGGCAAGCGTGATGCAGTAGAGCAGGCACTTGTCCTCCTTTACCAGACGCTCCAGTCCCAGAATGATGATGGGGAAGATCAGGATGCAGTCCAGCCACATGATATTCCAGCTGTAGGCAGCCATATAGCCGCTTAAAGCGTAGAAGGAAGAGAACATGGTCAGCGCATAGTCGTTTCTTCCAGTGTGCTTTTTCAGATAGTAGGCCATGGCGGCGCCGGAGAGGGAAATCTTTATGACGATGGTATAGGTGATGAATTCAATGACATATTGTTCCGGACAGAGAACTACCAGCCAGTTTACCGGACTGGACAGGTAGTAGCAGTAGAGAGCCAGAAAATTAGACCCGTTTCCGATATCCCAGGAGTAGAGAAGGCTGTCTCCCTCCTGGAGCTTATTTAAAAGCTCCTTAAAGAAGGGCGCATACTGATGATAAAGATCTGTTCGCAGAAAGCTCCGGTCCCCAAAGGGAAAGATGCCCCGTTCGATAAAAACAAGGATCATGACGAAAAAGGGAATGAAAAAAGCCAGGACAATGGGCATGTTCCGGTTCAGCTTCTGTAAGATGGGGTTGGATGTCCGGGAAGCCTTATGCGGGCTCGCCAGGTCGGGTGTATTTTTTTTAGTTATCGCTTTTTTCGGCATGGGGGGCCTCCTTATCATTTTTAAAAATAAAAAATTTGCTGGCGAAGTAATTCATGATCACCACAAATACATTGGCAAAAATTTTGGCGATCCAGTTTTCGATATGCAGATATTCCACTGTCGCCACCATAAAAACGGCTTCAAAAGCCAGGGACAGGAGTCTGGCAGCTATAAAGGTATAAAATTCATGAAGGAGCACATGGGCTTTCCAGTTCCGGCTTCTGAATACAAAGATTTTGTTTACAAAAAAGGCAAAGATTACTGCTACAACCCAGGCGATGAGATTGGCGGTAAAGGTGCCGATGCTCATCCGGTAATAGCAGATGTAGTTAACAATATAGTTGATGACGGTGGTCAGCACACCGCATATGAGGTAGGAAATGGTCTCGTAGTTTACGAGCTTATTCCAGAGGCTTTGAAGCTTGCTGTTCATGAATATTCGTTTCCTTTACAATATAGATTGGTCTGTTTTTTACTTCCATGTAGATCCGTGAAATGTACTCCCCAAGGATTCCCACAGAAAACTCGATAATCCCTCCAAGAAACAGAACCGCGCACAGGGTTGTGACGTAGCCGGGAACCGAGATGCCAAAGATCAGGGTCTGAATCAGCGTAATGCAGATATAGATGAAGGCCACGGCGGAAATAAATATCCCCAGCCCGCAGACCATGCGGAGGGGTGCTGTGGAAAACGCCATAATGCCGTCCAAGGCGTACCGGAACAGGCTCTTAAAGCTCCACTTGGTGGTGCCCATGGCGCGCTCCACATTTTCATAGGGAATCCACTTTGTATTGAAGCCCACCCACATGAAAATTCCCTTGGAGAAGCGCTGGCGCTCCGAAAGCTCCAGGACGGCGTTTACCATTTGGCGGCTCATGATTCGGAAATCCACCGCATCCTTCTCCATCTTCACATCGCTTAAGCTGTTGCTCAGCCTGTAGAACTGGGAGGAAAACCAGCTGCGAAGCCTGGACTCCCCTTTTCGGGAGCTGCGCTTGGCTGCCACACAGTCATAGCCCTCCTGGATGCCCTTCAGCATGTCCGGAATCATGGCGGGGGGATGCTGCAGGTCTGCGTCCATAACGATGACATAGTCACCGGTGCTGCTTTTCAGTCCTGCATACATGGCTGCTTCCTTGCCGAAATTTCTTGAAAAGCTGATGTAATGAACCTGAGGATGAAGAGCGGCAAGGGCTTTCATCTGGGCAAGGGTGTCGTCACGGCTTCCGTCATTGACAAAAATATAGCGGAATTCATAGCCGGGGATATTGCTCACCCAGGCGTCTGTTTCTTTGAAAAAGGCGGCAAGTACCTCCTGCTCATTATAGCATGGTACCACCAGGTCAACTGTTTTCATAAATGTGTTACCCCTCAATGCTGAAATATACTGCTAGTCCACGGTCTCAATTTATTTCTCATAATGACTAGCCTGCCGGGTTCCCCATTGCCTGCCTGCCGGGTAAGACAGGACTGCCTGAAAGGGGATTGCCCGCCTTGCTATTGTACAATAGGAATGGTGAAAAGTAAAGGAGAAAACCATTTGCAGCTCCGTCAATTAAACGCCCGCAGGAGGAAGCTTCTGGAAGAATTCATTTTTATATGGAAAAGTGTCGAATGATATGATACAATAGGACAGACTCCGCATGACAAATGGAGTCTATCGTATCGGGAGGGATTATGGATATTTGGTTTATATTGGGTATAGAGCCTACGAAGGATTTGGAAAAAATAAGGGATGCATACCGGGAAAAGCTGGTTCATGTGAATCCGGAGGATGACCCGGAGGGCTTTAAGCAGCTGCGGGAGGCCTTCGAGGAGGCGAACCGTCTGGCAAAACAGGCGGATGAGGAAGAGGAAAAATTTGACGACACCCCTGTGGGAAGGTGGATGCAGCGGGTGGATGATACATACAAAAACTACTGGGACCGGGTAGATGGAGAGCGCTGGGATGCGCTTCTTGCCGATGACGTCTGTTTTGGGCTGGATACAAAGGGGGAGGCGGAGGAGGCGCTCCTTGGCTATCTTTCCCAGCATCATCTCCTTCCCCATGTGATTTGGCAGCGCGTGGTGTCATGCTTTAACATTGAGGAGCGGGAGGAGGAGCTGTCGGAACAGTTTCCAAGGGATTTTCTGGAATATATGATCAATAACGCCAGATATGAGGATACCATTGACTATTATCTCTTTGAGCAGAGGGATCCGGATCTGCCCTATGACAGCTATATCAGTGTTTATCTGCGTATGATGGGAGCTCTGCGGGACCGGGAGCTGGCGCAGGCGGAGAGCTGTATGAAGCAGCTGGAGGAGATGCCTCTGACCCATCCTTTTCAGCGTATTCAGAAGGTCAGGTACCTCATTTCCAAGAAGGAGCTGGATGAGGCCGGAAGGATCGCGGATCAGGTTATAGAGGCTTATCCGGATCTGATGTCCGCCAGGATGATGGAGGCGGAGCTGTGCTGGAGCAGGGAGGACTATGACGCTGCCGCAGGGTGGTATGAAAGGGTATTGGAGCTGGAGCCGGAGCATGCGGGGGCCCGCTGCGGCATTGCGGATTGTAAGATGGCGTCCGGGAAATATGCGGAGGCCAAGGCTGTATACAAGGAGCTTTTGAACGTAAACCGTTTCGACACCTATGTGCATAGGTGCATGATGGAATGCAACGAGAAGCTGATTCCTATTTATGAGGAAAAGCTGGTTGAGGATTCGTCGGATGGCGAGACCCGCCTGGAGCTTTCCTGGTGCATGTATCAGAATTACCGCTTTGAGGATTCCTATAATCTTTTGAAGGATTTGAAAAGAGACTCCATATTCGAGCTGGATTTTTCCTACCTGCGGGGACGCTGTCTTCTGCAGATGGACAGGGAAGAGGAGGCGGAAAAATGGTTCTGGCATTGGACGGAGGAGTTTAAAAAATATCAGGATGCTGAGGGGGAGCCGGGACGGCGCAACCGGGACCGGGAAGGGCTGGTATACTTTTTTATTGCTGAAATTCAGATGGGCAAAAAGAATGATATCGCTGCCCTGGATATCAACACAAAGGCGCTGGAGCATGCCGCGGTGGATCAGGGAATGATTCTCACCCAGCGGGGAGGAATCTTAAAGCAGCTTGCCCGCTTCGAGGAGGCGGTGGACTGCCTGGACCAGGCCCTGGAGCAGGAGCCAAACAATTTTGAAGCGTATATCATTAAGGGCGAGTGCATGGAGGAGATGAGGCGTTTTCAGGACGCCCTGGACAGCTATGACGACGCCATCCGCAGCTATCCCTACTATGTGAAGCCCTATATTCAGAAGGTGAAGATTTTCCTGCGCTTTGAAATGTACGATCAGGCGGAGCAGGTGCTGGAGCGTTTTGAACATTATGAGATTGAGAGCGATCAGGCGCTTTTGTACCGGGCAAAGCTTCTTCGGGAAAAGGGGAACAGGGACGAGGGGATGAAGCTGCTTGTCTCCCTGGAGGAGAAGTTCTCCGACGAGGAGCATGTGACGGATCTGACGGAAAAGGATCTGTTTTATCACGAGAAGGCTCTGGCCTGGTACTATCAGACCAGTGAGGATCATCTGAAAAAAACCTGCGAGGCTCTGGATGCGGCTCTTCTGGAGAACAGCCAGGAACCCCGCTACTATTATTTCTACGGCAACGTGCTCTGGGAGATGGGAAATTTAGAGGCGGCCCTGGAGCGTTTTAACCAAGCTTTGAAGGTGGGGGGTGAAAACCCAAATGTGTACTTTCAGATGGCCGGTATTTACCATGACAAAAAGGATGCTCAGGAGGAGGAACTTCTGAAAAAGGTCCTGGAGCTTTATCCGCAGCATGGCGATGCCTACGGGCATTTGGGACAGTTTTACGAAAACAAGGGCTATGATCATTACCAGGAGGCCATTGAGGCCTACGGGCGCCAGCTGGAGATCAATCCCACCGGCTATTACTATGTGGCAAGAGGACTTTTGTATTTCCAGCTGGGCGACAATGAAAGGAGCGCCGCAGACTACCAGGCGGCCCTTGACATGGAGGACAACGAAGCCTATGCAAGCTACAATCTGGGCCGTATTCACCTGGCAAAGGGGAACCTGGAGGAGGCAAGGCTTCTCTTTGAGCAGGCCATCGCCAAGGCACAAAGACCCACGGAGATCTTTTACCGCTATCTGGCAAAGACCTACTGCCGCATGAAGCGTTTTCAGGATGCGGTAAATACCCTGCAGGAGCAGATCGATAAGGGAGAAAACCCTGTAAACGGCTATTACTATATGGGATTGATCCGTCAGAGCATGCTGGACGGGGAGAAGGCCCTGGAGGCCTTTAGAGAGGGAAAGAAGCAAAAGAACAGCCAGCGCCGCGGCTTTGACAGAAAGATCGTTGAGCTCTACCTGGATTTGCTGGGGCCGTTGGAGGAGGAGGCTGGGAAGAAGAATACCTATAATGCGAAGGCGCAGCTCCTCATAAATGATATGAAGGCTAAAAACCCCAGAAGCGAGGAGGTGAAGGATCTCTACGCTTACTTTTACCGTGAGACAAAGCAGTATTCAAAGGAGTACAAGCTCAGAAAGCAGATGAAAAAGTATTCCGCCTCCGACTGGTATAATTTTGCGAAGGCGGCAAAACGGATGATGGATAAGCAAAAGGCGCCTTTTGTAAAAAAGGATGAGTACAAGACGGGCTATGAGGAGGCCAGGGATAAGGCAAAGCAGTGGGCCAAGGCGGAGCTTTGGGACTATGAGGAAAGGGCCTACTATTTAAAAGTGTTGGCGCAAATCGCCCTCGACGAGGGGGATTTGGACGCCGCCAAGGACTTCCTTGGGGAGTTGTCCCACACCCAGCCCTGCGACCATTGTTGGCATCCCGGGTGCTTTGAATATTACTATCAGCTTGCCAGGTATGAGCAGGCCAGAGGAAATAAGGACGCAGCCCTTGCGGCGGCAAGAAAGGCCTATGAAATGGTGCCGGACGACAAGGACTGCCGTGAATTGGTAAAGGAGTTGGAAAAGTGATAATCGGAATAGATCTAGGAACGACAAACAGCCTGGCGGCTTATTTTACGGAAGGGGGGCCTAAAATCATTCCCAACCGTCTGGGGGAGAACCTGACCCCATCCGTGGTGAGCGTGGACGAGAACGGACAGGTCTTTGTGGGGCGCACCGCCATCGAGCGCAAGCAGCTCTACCCGGATACCTGCGCCGAGGTGTTTAAGCGCAGCATGGGCACCAGCAGGGAGTATCATCTTTCTGGAAAGATTTTTAAGGCGGAGGAGCTTTCTTCCTTTGTGCTGCGCTCCCTGAAGGAGGATGCGGAGGCCTTCCTGGGGGAGGAGATCAAAGAGGCGGTGATCAGCGTGCCTGCCTACTTTAACGATGTGCAGCGCAAGGCCACCAAACGGGCCGGGGAGCTGGCGGGACTGACCGTGGAGCGGATGATCAGCGAGCCCACGGCGGCGGCCATCTCCTACGGCTTACACCAGAAAAACCCCAACACCCGCTTCCTGGTCTTTGACCTGGGGGGCGGCACCTTCGATGTGTCCATACTGGAGCTTTATAAGAACATTATGGAGGTTCGGGCGGTGGCCGGGGACAATTACCTTGGAGGCGAGGACTTTAACGCCATCATCGCAGACATTTTCTGCAAAAAGCTCACCATAAACGAGGAGGAGCTTTCCGAGAAGGAGCGTGTACACCTCCACTACCAGGCGGAGCAGGCAAAGAAGGATTTTACAGACCATTCCAAGGTTACCATGAAGTGTAAGCTTGGCGGGGAGATCCGTGTGTGTGAGATCGACGAGGAGGAGTTTGAGAAGGCCAGCCAGGCGCTTTTGACACGCTTAAGAAGGCCTATTGAGAGAAGCTTAAGCGACGCCAATATCAAGCTGAAGGATATCAATGAGATCGTGCTGGTGGGAGGCTCCACCAAGATGCCCCTGGTGCGCCGCTTTGTGAGCCGCCTTTTCGGGCGCTTCCCCAATGTGTCCATCAATCCAGAAGAGGTGGTGGCTCTTGGCGCTGCGGTCCAGGGGGCCATGAAGGAGCGCAATGAGCTGATCAAGGAGATGATCATGACGGACGTCTGTCCCTTCACCCTGGGAACCGATGTGGTAGTGGGCAGAGAAGGGGGCTATAAGGAGCCGGGCCATTTCTTCCCCATCATCGAGCGAAACACCGTCATCCCCGTCAGCCGCACCGAGCGGCTCTACACCGCCAATGACTATCAGTCCATGATCAAGGTGGAGGTGCTGCAGGGAGAGAGCCGTTTCTCCAGAAATAATCTGCTGCTGGGGGAGGTGGAGATACCTGTTCCCAGGAAAAAGGCCGGCGAGGAGGCGGTGGACATCACCTATACCTATGACATCAACTCCATCCTGGAGGTGGAGGTGCAGGTGGTATCCACAGGTCAGAAAAAGCGCATCGTGCTGAAGAAGGACGATGTGGACATGACGGATGAGGAGATTGATGCGCGCTTCAAGGAGCTGGCGGCTTTAAAGATCCATCCTCGGGAGGAGGAGGAAAATAAGCTCCTGATCCTGCAGGGGGAGCGTCTCTATGAGGAATGTACAGGGGATATGCGCCGGGCCATCGACCGGGAGCTAAACGCCTTCGAGGCGATTCTTGACAAGCAGAACCGCCAGGAAATAGAGGAGGCCAGAGCGCATTTTAAGGAATTCCTTGCGACAGCCAACGACATGAAGTGGGATGAGGATTTCTAAATTTCAAGAGCTCATTGCCCTATATACAGGGCAATGAGCTCTTGATTTTTTTGCGCGATACGCCCGGAGGGCGACCGACAGCACCTGCCTCATGCGAAGCATTATATTGGCAGGTGCGTATTGGCAGGTCCGCTTTAGCGGGCATGCCGTCACCCGATTTGCACGAGCGGGCATCCGACGGGCAACGGTCATCGAGCGGCAATGCCGCGAGATGACCGAGGTATCGCGGTGATCGGATAGGGGAAGGAATCTTCCCCTATCCGATCGTGAGAAGAAAAACAGACACATGGGGAGCATTCGTATCAACTATAAGCCGGCTTCTGCCAGGTTTAGGCCAGGAAGCATATAGTATGCAGGATTTGTGAAAATTAACCGCCTGGAATATTACATTTTCTATTGCAATATTTTGAATTTATGGCATACTGGGTTTAGAATATAAAAATCGTTTACATTGTGTCTTGGTCCGGCGATTGGAGCGGAGATATTTTTGATTTTTATTTTCACGTTTACGACAGGATTATACAGAATCTCAGGGATTTATTTGAAATGGAAGACGGTGTGCGCATGGAGGATATCCCCATACATCAGGCGATTTGCGAGGCGATAGCAAATTGCCTGATCAATGCGGATTATTATGGTACATGCGGACTTGTGATTATCCGGACGCAGAACGAAATCCAGATGTCAAATCCCGGTGGCTTCCGCATTGCGCTGGAGACGGCAAAGGCGGGCGGCATATCGGATCCGAGAAACGTCACTCTTATGAAGATGTTCAACCTCATTGACATCGGCAGACGCGCCGGCAGCGGAATCCCAAACATTTACGCTGCCTGGAAAAACCAGAGCTAGAACGAGCCCGAAATTATCGAGTCGTTTGAGATAGAGAGAATTACGGTGATACTGAGTACAAAAAAGCCGATGACAAAAAGACGGCAGTAAAAATTGATGATAAAATGCCGGCGATCAAAGCGCTCAATAAGCAGCTGATTATAGAAAATCTTACGGAGCACATCGCAGCAGGGACGTCTGAGCTGGCGGAATTTCTGGGCTAAAAGATCTCGCGTATGCGGGATTATCTCGCCGAACTGATTAGGGAGGAGGTTGTCATCGCGGAAGGCGAAAACCGCGGCAGGATTTATAAGCTGAAGGCATAGGACGGTTTTATCTCTACGCAAAGTAGCGAGCTGATAGAATATAATTTTGAAACAGCTTCTTGATTTCCTTTTCTTTACGGCTTGTCAGGGGAATCTGTTCGTGCGTGCTGGTTTCAATTGTGCTGTCCAAAAAGCGGTAGATAAAGCGCAGATTTAAAAGATATCCACGTATTGGGCTGACAAAATACTGCTTTTGTAATTTTTTTTCCCAGTCAGCGATATGCCCCTTACAGTGATAAACCGCACAACGGGTATGAAATGCAAGGGGAAAACTGGCAGAAAAATGCTTGTCCACCTGTATATAAACGAGATCACTCAGGTTTATGACAATTTCTTCCCTGTTGCAGCGCATGAGCACCAGCTGCATGCTTGTATTGCGGATTTCGTTCAACACCTGTGTCAGTTGTTCACTGAAGTATTCATAAGTAATGGGTTTTACAAAGAAACGGTGCGCGTGGACGGGAAAACAATCCTGCATGTACCTCGGATAGCTGCTCAAAAAAATAATTATAATGTTTTTGTCCGGAAGCTTGCGGATATTTTCTGCCACCTCAATACCATTCTTTTCTCTCATTTCAACATCCAGAAAGAGCAGGTGAAAGCTCTGTTCTCTTGGATAGACCGCTAAGAGTTCTTCGCCGGAATAATAATGATGTAATTGGAATTCATGATCATAGGCTATGGAGTATTGCTGGAAGAAGAGCGTAAGGAGCGTGTGAATTTCCGGATCGTCGTCACAGATTGCAGCTTTCAGCTTCATAGAAATCCCCCTTGTTAACGAATAATGGTATAATTACATTTGCCTCATATTCCTGTTCTTTTTGTTCAAAATGTGTCAGACCATGGTATTTGTCGGCAATGCGAAAGACGTTATACAGACCGTAACCATGCTGCGGCAAAGCATTGTCCCTGAAAGCCTGTTCAGGATCATAGATACCAGCTTTTCTGGGAACAGTTGCATTGACAAAGCGGCATATCAGCTGTTCTTTTGTCATAAAAAGTTCTATTGTCATGTAAGGTTTCCTGGAGTGCTTCATTGAGCGAAGCGCAGTCAGCGCATTGTCAGTTAGGTTTCCTAGGATGATGCATAGGTCGTAGTCCGGCAGGGGAAGTTCAGAGACATTGATTTGAATATTAGTGGTAACCGGAATGTTCATTTCCCGTGCCTGCACTTCGGCATTTCCGATCAGCGCGTCAATTGCCAGATTGCCGGTATGGACGGGGATTCGGGCGTTATCAAGTTCAGACAGATTCTGGTTAATATAATCCGCAACCATCTGATTGTCAGTCTGCTTTGCGCATTCACGGAGGTATAATAAATGCTTCCTGCTGTCATGGAGGACTCTGCGGGCTTCTTTATATGCGGAAGTGGATTGGTTATACTTCATTTGTTGCAAAGTATTCTGCTGCTCCAGATGAAATAAGATATCTTTCAGATCCTGATTTTGAAGCTGAATATCCAGAAGAACGCAGTTTAACAGACATATGGCAATCAGACCAATGCTGGTGAAAGAGTTTAAAACTATACCAGCAGGTGTCCATGGATTAATGCTGACATTCAATACAGCTGTTATAATGAATGTGCTGATAATGGGCACGCATAGCAGGCTGAAGTTATATTGAACAGCGTGCAGCTTACGCTTGTGGTGGTAAAAGTTTCCCGCTAGTAATACCAGCATGCCCAGAATTAGTTTACTGACGAACAGTATGCTGAAAGTGTCGGCTGTTATAGCGGATTCTGGCGCGATATATATAAACAGGTTCAATAAGCAGTAGCTGCAGAACGCTGAGGCGCCTTGAAAAACCTGAAAGGCAATAATCGTAAAAATGCGGTGCCGCCAGACAGCTTCATATAGCATGGAAATAAAAAGCAGACCAGGTATAGCAACCAATAAATATAAAATGCCTACCATAGGAGGAGTTTGCAGGTTATTCAGAAAAGCAATGTTAAACGCTATAGGTATTTCTATAATAGCATGGGAAACAATCCGCAAAAATGTGGATATGCTCTTTTTTTTACCAGATATCATATGGAAATATGTCATGCAGATAGCCATATCCAAAATTGTTATTATGAGGTTGGTCAGAACACCGGTTATATAATTCATAAAAGTTTCCTTGTAAATCAATAATATGCTGTGGGAGTCGAACGGTATTTTACCCTTATGATACCACGGATTGTTCCGCATGGCGCACTCCAGCAATTCTGAAGATAGTCCTTATCGGGCAGCTTGCTCATATTTTGCGGGTTCCAAAGCGATACTTTTTCATGCGGGTATGAAAAGTATCGCTTTTTGACCTAGGTATTCTTATATGTCCTAAGGGTGGTATCAGAGCTGTTTTAATACGTTTTATTTATAATAGTACAAAAAGAGGATAATTTCAAGAGAAAATAATATGTTTTTTGCTGACAGGATTTGCGATATGATCTGATTGCTCATTGGACTGGCTGAGGGGGAAAGAAGATATTGACAGAGCAGAAAGGAATAAGAGTAGCTGGACAACATGCAGGCTGGATTTCGTGAAAGCTGAATGAAGAAGGATTATCATTCAGACATCAAAAGTGGCATTTTGGAAAAAAAAGTTTTTTTTTAAAAATAAGTATGTTATAATTTAAATATAATAATTCGCGGCTGCTATAGAAAACATGAGAGGAGGATACTGACAAGAAGACGGAATCTGAGTTATTTATTGCGTCAGAGATTGTATCTGTAAATGCCGTAAGCAATTTTAACATCAGTCGGATGTGCAAAGGAATGGAAATGTCCCTGATGGTGAACCATCAAAAGAAAGAGAGGAAGATTAAATGTCATTAAGAAAAAGAGGAAGGTTTGGTTTAAAAGCAGCAATAACAGCAGTTGGTTTGGCAATTATTGTTTTATTGAATACTGTGGTAAGTATCTATGCAGCTACGGAGTATCAGTGGTTCAGAACACCCAAGTACACTTCTTTGGGGGATGGTGTTACTTTGGATACAGGTATTTACAAATATAATCTTTGGAGTAAAGCAAAATGGGAAATTAGGAAGGTCGGGCTTTATAATGCATATCTGACATACTATCTGGAGGATTCCACAGGGAATCCCACTTGGATTGCAAATCAGGGACAAAAGCTTACAATAACACAGAGTTCAACGGTAAGCAGAACAGTATCCAACACAATAACATGGACGTTGGGGATTTCCGGTGATATTACTATACCCAAGCTCAGCAAACTTAAAATTACTCCGAAGGCCAGTTTTACAAGCACAAATACAGAAACTTATTCGTATACATATAGTGCAGGTATGGGGTTAGAATACGATCTTTCAAAATATAAGCACAAAAGTTATACAATTGCAACAAACGGATATATAATTAAATATGCGGTTATCAGATATAAACCTGATGGAAAAACTATAAAAGACCAAAAAACAATGTATGGATATTACGCTTCCTATGGACAGGAAGTTCGATTGGTATATCGTTATTAGTATGATTAATTATTTGAAGAAGGGTGTATTTGTATGAGCAGAAAAAGAGCAATCGTATATGTGAGCGCTTTAAGCATATGTATGCTCAGTGCGTGCCAAAAGGAACCGGCAAACACGGATGAGATTTTTACAGGAGGTGATATTGTAAAATTTGACATCGCTGTTTCCGATTCAGCCCTTGTCACCTGTCCGCTGATTACGAATGTCGAGATTGAAACGATAGAGCTTCTGGGAGCGGATTTTTCAGACGATGTGGATTTGGATGTAAAAATGCGAGTATTTTCAGGAAAACCGGATTTTACTTATAAGGGATATTTTGTGTACTGTATTCCGATGGATATTATCAATAATTCCTCTGGCATGGCAGCGGATACAAGCATATCCGCAATTCATTATCTGATCAATGGACAATCGATTGATTATGCTGTCTCGGATTTTCAAATTGTTAATATAGAGGGCTTATGTCAGAACTATCAGGCGCAGAGGAGCGACGGCACGTTTTTAATTAGCAGCGATACGACAGGTATCTTTGGGTATTTGCCAACTGTGCAAAGACCATTTAATATTGCACTTGAGCCATCTGAAGAGATAACAGTGGAGTCATTTTCAACACTGGGCGATTATCTGTCCATGGAGGAGTTCATGGTGGATGGTGTCCGGACAGATTCCGACCATATCCAAAAGCAGCTTGGCGTAGGGGAAGAAATTAGCTTCTCCTGTGGATTTTCTTATCAGAATGGTGCGGACGAGAGCAATATTATCCGGGATAGCTATGTGATCTTATATACTTGTGGCGGTGAGAGATATATTTTTGAATACCCATCTGGCGTATATATCTGGAATAATTTTGATGAATTGGGGGACGAACAAACAATTGGAGCAATAAAAAAATATATTGATATGAGCCTGAAATAATAGAGTTAATGGGGAGATTTATTTTCAAACAAATCTCCCCATTTTAAAGGATAAGAAAAATATGAAAAAAATAGTTTTTTGCATAAGCATGGCGTTGATTGTTATGGTTTGTGTCTGGTCCTTAGTTCTGATGTATGGAAATGATCAGGAATATGAATTTTCATTTGACGAGAATTTGATTGCAGATGTATCAGAACAACTGACAGATACCTATGTTGTTGAAAGAGCAGATATTTCAAATGTTCAGGAGTGGAATGCATGTGTTGTTATGGAAGAACATGCAGAGCAGATATATCAGACAGGGATAGAAGAAAATGATGAAATCAGCATAAGCGTTTCTGTTGGTGAGACATTAAAAGCTGGTATGGAACTATATAGAATGAATGGAGAGTCATTTTATGTGAAGGAAAATGGCATATGTCTCGCTGTTAATTTGACAAAGAATGAGTTGGAAATACGGATTCTTGATACAAGAAATTTATATATTGAGGCATATTTGCCCGTGTTTTATATTAATAAGGGCATATCCCAGCTCTCGTTTAATGGCGGGTTTGGTGAGCAGACAATTTGTCTCCAGCTAAAAGGCATCGATGCAAATGCAGTAGGTAATACTGTACGGGTAACATTTTCTGTGGATCAAGATGACTTTTTTTGTTTTCCTGGTACGGAAGGAATAGTACAAGCATGCGTTGATACAAGAGAAAATGTATTGATTGCGCCTCTGGAAAGTATTATTTGTATGGAGGAGAGAGATTACCGTGTGTATTGTCTTTTAAATGGAGAAAAAACCTTAAAAAGTGTAGAACTGGGAATTATGAATGATATTTATGTGGAAATAACAGGAGGTGTAACGGAAGGAGATATTCTCATTTATCCGGAAGAAGATATAAATCTTCGTACATATTTGTTACAAGAAGAAGGCGAATGAAATGATAGAAATGATTAACATCAGCAAATCATACAATGGTGAGCGTCAGATACTCAGAGACCTGACGCTACATATTCGTGACGGAGAGTATATACAGATTGTTGGTGGTTCGGGGGCTGGCAAATCCACTTTTCTTAATGTGATTGGGCTGTTAGACCGTAATTATGCGGGCAAATTGAAAATTGCGGGGAGGAGTGTAGATAAAATAAGTGATACCGAAATTAGTGCTATACGATGTTGCCATATTGGTTTTATATTTCAATCATATAATTTAATACATAATATGTCAGTAATGGAAAACATTTCGCTACCAGCGATTTATGCAAAGGGTAAACGTCCGGATTGGAAAAAACGTATTGAAGAAAAGATGTCAGCTTTGGGAATTTGGCACTTAAAAAATCAGTTTATTCAATATTTATCGGGTGGAGAAAAACAACGTGTGGCGATTGCCAGAGCATTGCTCCTTGATCCGGATATTATTTTGGCTGATGAGCCGACGGGGAATCTGGATGTTGACAATGCGAATATTATTTTTGAGACGTTGAGAGAATTGCACAGGCAGAAAAAAACAATCGTTATGGTTACACATAATACATATGTTGCTTCGGGGGCGGATCATATATACAGATTGGCGGATGGAAAATTGTATGAATAATATGGGAATATTTTTTAAAAACAATATAATGGTTCTTTTACGGAACAGACTACGGATTGCACTGACCATATTTGGCTGTTCAATTGGTCTTTTGGTCTTTATTATTGGCAATGCATGTATGGAGGGCTATTTCTATAATTTGTACAGGGATGCATACTTGTTTTGCAATAATGTGGTATTACTTTTTGATGGAAGTGATGATACTTATGATGTATTGGAGAATGCTATAAAACCCAATTACAGCACAAGTATTTATTCCTCCGGTGATACTTTTTTTGTTTCTTCAAATAAATATTATTATAATGGTGTGAAAGTAGAAAACAATATTTCTTATATCGGAGTAAACCAAAATGATTTTTCGAATATTATATTATCCAAGCATAATGATCAATATTTTTGTACAAAGAGCAAACTAATATATGGAAGGGGTATTACAGATGCAGACATTCAAAATAAAAACCATGTGGCAGTTGTGGAAAAAAATACAGCGCAGCTGTTGTTCCAAACAGATAATTGTGTTGGTGAAACAATAGAGGTTCATTGCTATTACGGATATATTGAGTTAGAGATTGTAGGGGTAATTGATACCCTAGGTATTCATGATGCGGACGTGTTAACTGTAAAAAAACAGTTAAGCCAAACGGATAACAAAGATATATCCTTGTATCATTATGTGTATATTCCAAATACGCTGGTACAGGAGTATATGAAGGATGATGTTAAGGAAATCCGAGTATTGGTTTATGACGAGAATAATTATAAAGAAGCGGTATCGGGATTTACTATGATCATGCGTGAAATGGACTTGTCAACAGGTATCGTTTCGAGAAAAAGTATGCTTCAGGAAGCGGATGAGGTTAAATGGAATTTAAAAACAACCTTTAATATAATTATTATTTTAATTATTACTTTTTCTGGTCTGTTACTTGTTACAATTTTTGTTTTTTCCGTTAAGGAGCGTGTCTATGAGATTGGAATCAGGAGAGCAATAGGAGCATCGAAATTTGATATTTTAATGCAGTTTATGCTGGAAGGAATGTTGATTGCGGTCATTTCGGCTTTTTTTGCGTCAATTGCAGGGATTATTGTATGCAATTTCGCAAATACAGTGATATTGCGATTTTTTTGTATAAAATTTTCTTTGGGGATATCTTTAAGGTTGCTTTTTGCAACTTTTGGAATTGCTGCATTGCAGGGAATACTATTTTCTGTTGTGCCAGCCATTGTTGCAGCCAGGGTTGATCCTACGGAAACAATCAGATGGGAATAGAAGTAATGAATGCGATCAGAAAAAGAAGATATGAATTTGAGAGAAATATTGCTGCTGTTTTTTGATTTTCTGATAATTTTCGGCTTGCAGCCGCCGCTCAATGTAAGGTGAAAAAAGATTATGATTGCTGTAGGAATCATAATCCTGTGGCTTGTAATTATAAACATTGTAAATATGACCATTTAGTTAAATGTATAGTATAAAATGCGTGCGGGTTTAAAAACAAGGATTTCCAATGGTTATGCGGTTGTAAATGAAAAATTATAAACTTTGAAACAGAACATGTGGATCTGCAGCATCTGTATATCAACGGTTCCAAGTTTGAGGCAAATGCAAACAAATATTCCTGGGTGTGGAAAAAGGCAACCGAGAAGTCCAGATACCGCCTGTTTGATAAGATCACGAAGCTGCTGCAGGAGATCAATGAAGAGATTGCCTATACTGGGACAATGCTCTGTATCAATACGGAGTATGCCCCGGAATACCTAAAGGAGGCCGCCGACAGCTATGCTCAGATGTGAAAGATAGACGAAACCGCATTTGTTCACGGCCGTGGCCGCCATAAAACGATGCAACAGCGTCATTATGAGAAGCTGATGGAATATGCGCAAAAGCTGGAAGAATATATGGAGAAAATCCATATCTGTGGAGGGGGCGGAACAGCTATTCCAAGACAGTCCATTCAGCAACATTTATGCGTATCAAGACAGATTATATGGGAAATGCCCAGCTGCTTCCTGCATATAATGTCCAGATCGGTGTCGCAGATGAATATATAGCAGTAGTAGAGGTGAATCAATACCGCAGCGACATGGACTGCTTTGTGTCGCTGATGGAGAAGTTCAAAGATATTTATGGATTCTATGAAATATCCAGTTACAGATTCCGGTTATGGCTCCTACAACAATTACATTTTTCTGAGCAGAATGGAAAAGTATATGAAGTTCCCAATGTTCAAGAAGGAAACAACGGATAAGAATTATCATGCAGACCCATTCAGAGCGGTGAACTTTCCGATCGGCGAGGATGGTATCATGAGATGTCCCAATGGCAAAGCCTATCACCTGCAATACCGCCAAAATGTAAAAGGAAATGTATACGGAAGACAGGAAGAAGTGTATCAGTGCGAAGACGGCAGGGGATGTCCGTATGCACAGCAGTGTAAAAAGACAGAAAAGAATCGTACGGTGCGGGTCAATCGTGAACTCACAGCCATGCACCAGGAAGTCATAGCGAATCTGGAAAGCATACAGGGAGCGCTGCTGAGGATAAACCGTTCGATACAGGCGGAAGGAGCATTCGGCATTATGAATTATCTAATACGGGTAATACAGAGTGCAAAGTGTACGGATAAAGACGGCTAAACGTGTTTATTTGTAGAATCAATGATAAAGTAAGAAGTTATGTAAAATGATCTCACTAAACAAGGCTTTTTTTGAGGTATACGTGGAATACCTTAAGGACAGGGGATACAGAAGGGTTAAGGGAAAGTATCCCTATCTCGTCAGGAGAGTGGGGGATGAGATTATTCATGTGATGACAGTGATCCCCACCTTTAGCGTGGAGTTTGGACGAAAGGCATATTATATCTTTGGAGGAATAGGTACGGTTTATCGAACAAAGCTGCCGCTGGATGAAAATCCTAAATTTTCCACAGGCTGGCTGGTATCTACGGCTAATGCATATGGTCGAAATTTCGATATACCGGTCGGTGTTGAGTTTGCTGAGTTACCGCAAGATATACAGGATTCCCTTGATCTAGTAGAAATACGATATTCATATGAAAAAACAGATGAAAACTCTTTATTGGAAAGCATGAGGCGGTCAGCCGACCAGGCAGAAATAGGGTTGCTGCAAAACATGGAAGGGGTAGACACATTAAAAAAATGTGCAGAATGGTACCGCAAGTATAGCGGTTCAGAATTACTGGTTTTAACGCCGGAAAGATACCGGGAGCGTATAGAGGTTAATGATTCCCTGCTGAACTTTATTCTTTATACCCCGGAAGAATATGCCGAAATAAGAAGGAATATGTTCATTAAATACTGCAAAAGCATCGAGAAGGGAAAGGCCTTAACGACAAATGAACGATTTAAGGAAATGTCTGATGGAATGATAGCAGATGCTGAGACTAGAATGAAAGAAAGTATCGCCAGGTTTACGGAGATGGCAACGGTTCCGGAAAACCAGGAGTGGATAAAGCAGGAGCTTGAGAGAAGGAAAAAGGATAATGCGGCTTTTTTGATTCATAATTTAGGATGACATGAAGATTAAATGAAATGGCAGTTTATTCTTATAGATGAAATGGAAAAATATAATTAATATTTAAGTAAAAACAGGTACAACTGAGAGGGGACGAAAATGACAGGAATCGGAACAGCTTTTAAAAAGATATATGGAGACGCCCTTGCGCCCATAGGTTTTGTAAAAATCAAGGGCAGGCAGCCATATTTTGTGAGGCTTATTGGGGATGAGATTCTTCATATTATAACCTATATTAACGATTTTACCATTAAAGACCGCCATAAAGCGTTTAATATTTTGGGCGGGGTAGTTACAGTATATAGTACGGACTTGGATTTAGAAAATTCACCTAAAATTAACGCACATTTGCTGCATGACAACAGAAATATGTATGACTATCGACATCGGTATGACATAGATTGGGAATATAGAAATAAGATTGGATATTTCGAATATGAGGTAGGAAATGAGGAATCACTGTTTTGCGCTGTTAAGCGTTCATTGGATGTGACCAAGGAAATCATGCTGCCGGAATTTGATCAGGTGGTGGATTTGAAATCATGCTTGGACTATTATAGGATATTTGCTACCCAAAAGTTTGCTATATTTAGTAAGGACAATAGGATTAGTGGAAATGAAGGGCTCTTTGGATTTAAGGTGTATAGTATAGAGGAATATAGAAATGTAAAAATAGAGCTGCATGAAGAAAATATTAGATATTTACGATACTTAATGGAGAATAATCGATGGAAAATAACAGAAGAAGAGTATGAAAAAGAGCGCATACGTGGAAGGAAGAGTACACTAGAGCAAATAGCTCTCTTTGAAAAGGTTATGAATGACCCGGAGCTTTATGCTGGGGTTATAAGGGAACTGGAGCGCAGAAAGCTAGAGAATATGGAAAAACTAAAGAAATATGGATTGATTGTGTAATAGTTAAAATATACTTTTAATAAAAGGGAGAGAATGGATGAATACAAAAAACGTATTTAAAAAATTACAGCGATAATAATGGTGCTCGCCATTGTTTTTACATCTATGCCCGTTGCTACGGTTTATGCTGAAAGCACCTTGGAAACAGTAGTAGGAGATGTTGCGGGGCAGGCCATTGGGCAGGCAGAGGCAACGAAAGATGCAATAATCGATTCGTTATCTCAGTCTGATGCCAGACTAAACGATTGGGGAACGGCGATATTTAAAGATTATTTTTGGTGGAATAGCTTTCATAATATGGTTCAACGTGACATAATCGAGAAGAACGATGAAATGAGAAAAGAAGTTTACATAAAAAAATTATTGTAAATGGCAAGGCTACTGGAAAAAAGGGAAGTGCGGATTTATGTAAAACTATTAATGAGGTGACATATGTTTGGGAAGTAAAGCCCATCTCCTATGCATCGGGCGATAAAAAAGATGCTGCTATAGCACAACTGAATAAATATGTGGAATCTTTAAATGCAGAAGCTAGGGAAGAAGGAAAAGTGCAGACATACGAAGTCGGAGGAACTCAAATTGAGGACGGTGAGATAAAGGTTGAAAAAGATATTGAACGACCGAAAGGTACGGAGCATGTGGTATATATTATAAAGTACACCGTACAGGAAGATGGGCTAATATTATACTCATTTGAACGTCATTCTCAAATGGAGGAACGAAATGAGGAAAATGTGCCAGTTACTGTTCCCGAAGAAGCAGTAGAAAAAGTTACTGAGTCTTTCAGAACGGTTGCGGTAGGAGATTTGTTTGAAAATCCAGGTTATGTAATGGCTGAAGAACCTAGTATAGATTGGGAACTGGTGAGAAATCTGCTTACTATCTCTACATCTCTGCAACCGATTCTTACAGAAATGAATTCCAAAGAGCTTTCACGAAACACTGTTACCATCATGCTGCAAGAAGCTGCAATAGCTTTTATGGCTAAAGTTGGCCGTTATGCAGCCGGTGTAGCTGCAGCATCTTTTGTAACAAATAATATTCTGCCTGATGGAATGTTAACAGCGAACGCAGAGGAACTAGAAAATATGACGGAAGATGAAATATATGAAATAAATCAGATTGTTTCTGAATAGCAGGATTTGCTGGATATTTTTGCGAGAGATTTTGGAGTTGATAATTTACTGGAAGAATTGCTGGGTCTGGATCAGGAGCAGATCGAGGAGTATCTAAAAGAGATCCAGGAAGAGAACGGGGAATATGAAAGAGCCGGCAAGGCACAGCCTCCCAGGGATCCGCTGGTTATAGATTTTGGCAGGGAGGGAATTGAGCTCTGCGCTTTGGCGAACGGGGTGAATTTCGACCTTGACAACAATGGCTTTGCCGAAAAGACCGCATGGATAGGAACGGAGGACGGCTTTCTGGCAATGGACCGCAACAGAAACGGGGTTATTGACAACGGAGGAGAACTGTTTGGGGATCAGGTGATCTTAAGTGACGGCAGTATGTCATCCTCCGGATTTGACGCGCTGGAAGATATTGACGAAAACCAGGATGGTGTGATTGATATACATGATTCTGTCTATTCTGACCTGCTTGTGTGGATTGATGCCAACCACAATGGGGTGTCCGAGGCTGGGGAATTGAACAGCCTGCATGCTCTTGGCATTGTATCCCTTGCCATCGAGCATAGGGAAAACAGCTTTTATGACGAGGAAACCGGAACCCGAATCGCCGAAACCTCCGAGGTGATTGTTGAAGAAGACGGCGTGTATAAAACCGCAGAAATGAGCGAGTTCTGGTTCCCGGTTAATTCCGCATCCACCACCCAGGGGGACAAGGTTACAGCGGGAAATGTGTCTGATCTCTCGGCGGCCATCATGGAGGATGAAACAGGAAGCCTGTACCAGCTGGTGACAGCATTTGGCTCATCCACAGACATCGCCATGAAGCGGTATTATCTCAAGAACATCCTGTATCATTTGACGGAGGTAGAGGATATCGCCCCCAACAGCCGGGGAGGAAATATAGACGCCCGTGACTTGAGGGTGATAGAGTGTTTTATGGGAAGGGAATTTGCCGGTGTGGGCGGAAGCAATCCAAATACAAATGCCGCTGCAATATTAAAGGGTATCTACAGCAGTATTGAGGAGTACTACTATGGAGTCGTTTCCCTGTATACCTCCTTCGGGGGATACTCCAAGGCGATATACGAATACGAGGATGAGGAAGGTGAAAACGTCCTCTGTTATGAGTTTCTGAGTGCTTTTATCTTTCAGAAAATCGCAGCTGGGGAAGATGTAGATTCACTGATTTATGATCTGGGTATTTACCTGAAGCTTTATGATCAGATCAATGGAACAAGCTATTACAGTGATTTTAGTAAAAAGTATTCGTCTCTGTCCACCCATTACGGGGAGATCATCGCACTGACAAAGTCAGGTCTTACATATCTGGGCGGGAGCGGCAATGATTACTATACAGGAACCGGCAGTAATGATTTTGTTTTCGGAGAAGCGGGAAACGATACCCTACGGGGAAACTACGGGAGCGACCATATATATGGCGGAGCAGGAAATGATGTACTATACGGAGAGGCAGGAAACGATACTCTTTCCGGGGATGAGGGGAATGATGTGTTCTATGGCGGTGCAGGAGACGACCAGCTGATTGGAAGCGGAAAGGATGATCTGCTGTACGGCGGAGCCGGAAATGACAGGCTCACCGGGGAGGCCGGAAATGATACATTATATGGCGGAACCGGCAAGGACTACCTTGCAGGAGGGGAAGGAAACGACACCTACGTCTATAAAAAAGGAGACGGCATCGACACCATCAGCGACAATGCAGGAACAAATACAATCAGCATAGAAGGGTACACTTCTGGACAGGTCAGAGCATACCGAAGCAATTGGAACGACATGACCATAGAATTGCAGGGCTCAGAGGGAACGGACAAGCTGGTGCTTGAAGGCTTCTTTACCTCAGGGGCAAACCGGAACTTCTATCTGACCTTTAACGGAGGCAATAGAGTCCACGCAACTGCAGGAAACAGCCCGCTAAGAACCGTATACGGAACCGAAGGGGATGACTACATGGCGGCGATGGATGATCAAGGCGTCACGCTGATGGGAGAAAATGGGAACGATACCATAAACGGCGGCAATGGAAAGGATACTCTTGTTGGAGGAAGCGGAAACGACAGCCTCATGGGAAACGGCGGAAATGACACCCTGTACGGCGGAAGCGGAAACGACTATCTTGCGGGCGGGGCCGGAAACGATACCTACATATTTAATCCGGGAGACGGCGCAGACACCATCAATGACGGGGAAGGAACCAACACCATAACCTTTGGAAACGGATTCAATATGGAAAAACTGACAGCCCGCAGAACCAACTGGAATGACCTGACCATCTGCTTTGAAGGAAGCCAGGACAGTATTACTATCATCAATTACAGTCAGGAACACTATATATTTGAATTCTCAGACGGAGTGCAGGAACTGTAATGAGAATGGGGGCTATGAAAAATATAGCGGAGTACGGTTATGAGTCATAAAATAACGAATCCGTCGCTGCTCTTTCTGGGCCTTGTGCTGATGGGGGCGGCTGTCGGCGGCTGTGTTCAAAATTCCAGCGCGGATCACAGAGCAACCCCAGTATCTGCTGATGCCACTGCGTCCCAGGAAACAGCCCAGGTACCGGATACTTCGGGGGATGATACAATCCAGGGTACGGAGATAAGCGGGGATAAATCCAGCTGCAGCTTTAAGTATGTCAACTTTGACGGCGCAGACAGCATACGAATATTAAACGGCGCCAACGGACAGGAAGTAATTGTGACAGAGCCGGCAAAGATTGAACAGATCACCTGGCTGATTTCCAGGATATCGGGAAGCGACGGCGTCAGCAGCCGGGGGCATAGCGGTTATCTTTATCATGTGAAAATTTACAGCGCTGATTCCCTTCTCTTTGAAATTACTTTTGTCGGGAATGAAGGAGATAAGCAGTATTTCAATTATGGTATATATGAGACAGAATATGTAAATGGTAAGGTTAATGAATATGCCGGACGTTATGTGATGGAAGGGGCAGATACAAATAGTCTGGAGCTGGTTTTCGGAGTGTTATTTAAAAATGGAGTTCCAACCAAGACCAATATGGAGCGCAGAATGAACATCTCATAGGTTAAACAGAAAGATAATTTTTCCAGGTCGGAAGCGTAAAGAATAAACTTGATTTTTTTGCGGACAGGCATTACAATAAGCATAAGGATTCCGCCGTTTTTGACGCACTGGGAGAACCCGGACGGCGGGGCGGACAGAATGTATGTGGGAGAGACGTGAGAAAATCCCGCTGGCTGGAGGAAAAATGGAGCGTTACAGAATCAATGAGGAGTGTGTAAAGCTCCTGGGAAGAACGGCTCTGGTAAAGGATGTGCTGTGGTGCGCCTTTTCCGGAAGCGGCGTGGAGTTTGTGGCCAGAGGAAAGGAGCTTTCTGTTCAGATTTTTGGAGACAGCTCTGTGGTGGATGCGGACAACCGGGCGAGGCTTGGCATATATGTGGATGATAACCGGGTGGTGGACGAGATGATCGGCCAGAGAGAAAAGATTTACACCATTTTATCCTCTCAGCAGGAGGAGGTGCATGTGGTGCGGATTTTAAAGCTTTCTGAGAGCGCCATGTCCACCATGGGAATCGGAGAAATCTGCGTGACCGGCAGTATTCTTCCCACAGCAAAAAGGCGTTTTCTTGTGGAGTTTGTGGGAGACTCCATTACCTGCGGCTACGGTGTGGAGGACGAGGATGAAAACCACCAGTTTTCTACCGCCACGGAGGATGTGACAAAGGCCTTTGCCTACCTTACCGCAAAGGCGCTGGACGTGGATTACAGCTGTGTGTCCTTCTCAGGCTACGGAGTATACTCCGGCTACACCGGGGATGGTGTGAGAAACGAAAGGGAGCTTCTCCCTCCCCACTATGAGCGTATCGGCTTTTCTTACGCCAAAAGCGGTCTCCCGGGACAGGAATTTTCCATAGAGGATATTCCCTGGGATTTTTCTAAGAGAACACCGGATGTGGTGTTTGTAAATCTGGGAACCAATGACGCCAGCTACTGCTGTGAGGATTCGGGGAAGCAGGAGCAGTATCAGCAGTGCTACATTTCTTTGTTAAAGACTATCCGCAGGAATAATCCCAGCGCCTATATCCTGTGCGGGCTGGGAATTATGGGAGATGTGCTTTACCCGGCTCTTTGCAGCGCGGTAAGACGATACAGCCAGGAGACGGGGGATGAAGGGATTGAAACCCTGTATTTTGAGGCCATCCGGCCCGAGACGGAAGGGTATGCGGCCAATTACCACCCCACTCATAAAACCCATGTGAGAGCCAGCGGTGTGCTTGCGGAAAGATTGAAGGAGATTTTTAAAAAGCGGTATCACGCCAATGTGGGGGAGCGGGTTCTGGCATTGACCTTCGACGACGGCCCCAATACAGCGACTACCGCCCTGGTGCTGGAGAAGCTGAAGAAGCATCATATTCCCGCAAGCTTTTTCCTGGTCGGAAAAAACATTACCCCTGAAACGGAATGGGTGGTAAAGGCTGCGGCGGATCAGGGCTGTGAGCTGGGGAACCATTCTATGACCCACAGCGTCATGAGCGCCATGCCCATGAAAGAGGTTCTTGGAGAAATCCGGGAGACCAACATACATATTGAACAGATTACAGGAAAAGCGCCTGTTTTTTTCAGACCCCCTTATATTGCGGTAAGCCGGGAGATGGAGGAGCAGATTCCCCTCACCATGGTGGCCGGATACGGCGCTGAGGACTGGGAGGAAGGGGTTTCGGCCGCGATGAGAATCCAGAGGATCTTAAGCCAGGTTCGGGACGGAGTCATCATTCTTCTGCACGATGCAGAAGGGAACCAGAAAACCGTGGATGCTCTGGATGATATCATTTGCCTGGCAGAAAAGCAGGGATACCATTTTGCGACGGTCAGCGCCCTGTTTGATGAAAAGGACGTTACACCTGTGAAGGGTGTCGTTTATAATGAAGCAGTGTAAACTGCATTGCCCTTTTGGGCGGGAAGGAGAAAAATGAGAAAAAGAAAACTTTACCCCTTGATGGCTGCGCTGCTGACGGCGGCAGCTATCGGCGGCTGTTCCACAAATTCCAGCTCGGATAGCGGAACCACCGCAGCACCTGCTGACACCACTGCTGCAGCAGAGGACACAACCGAGGCGCCGGATGCTTCGGAGGATGGTACAACAGAAGCAGAAGAAACCACAGAGCCTGCTGCAGAGGACGACGGTTCCTATGGCACAGAGGTGCATCAGTCCAAGAATGGCATTGATACAAAGGACGACGGTATTGTGCGCACAGATCTCACCGCGCTGGAGCTGAGCTACCTGATGGGCAACGGCATCAACCTTGGAAACTCCATGGAGGCCTGCGACACCAGCAGACTGACAGCGGGTCTTGATACCTCCTTTTATGAGACGGCATGGAGCCAGCCCATCACCACCCAGGAGATGATTACCGGCATGAAGGAGGCCGGCTTTGACACCCTCCGCATTCCCACCGCATGGATTATGAATGCCACCAACTATCAGGATGGGGATTATACCATCAATGAGGATTACTTAAACCGTATCGAGGAGATTATGAACTATGCCCTGAATGAGGACATGTATGTGATCATCAACGATCACTGGGACGGCAGCTGGTGGGGAATGTTCGGCTCCGCCACAGAGGAGACCAGGGAGGAGGCCATGGAGATCTATGTGTCCATGTGGACCCAGATCGCGGAGCGCTATGCAGAGTACGGCGACCACCTGATTTTCGAGTCCGCCAATGAGGAGCTGGGCTCCCGTCTCAATGACAAGGATGTGGCTGCTGATTCTGGTTCCCTCTCCGAGGATGAGTGCTTTGAGACCGCCAATCTCATCAATCAGACCTTTGTGGATACCATCCGTGCCACAGGGGGCAACAATGAGAACCGTTTCCTGCTGATTGCCGGCTACAACACCAATATTGCACTGACCTGCGATGACCGTTTTGTGATGCCGGAGGACACGGCAGAGAGCAAGCTCTTTGTATCCGTACATTACTATGATCCCTGGAACTACTGCGGCGATGGTACAACCGTTGACCACTGGGGAACCAAAAAAGAGTACACAGACATGAACTCCGCCTTAGAGCAGATGACCAAGTTTACCGAGCAGGGATATGGCGTCATCATCGGCGAGTGGGGTGTGCTGATCAACGGCGAGACCGATGACCAGCGGGGCAACACTGTGGACTACATGACCAACTTCTTAAACAACTGCGACCAGTACAACTATGTATCCTGTCTGTGGGACTGCAGTACCCTGTACAACAGAAACGAGTGCGCCATGAGATTCGAGGATACGGCTGCAATGTTTGCTGAGAGAAGCTACGCTTCCCAGTTAGAGAAGGGTCAGGATGCAGAGATCGAGGAGGCTGCGGCAGAGATTGCTGAGGCCACAGAGAACGCGCCTACCAGCATGTCAGATCCCAACTTTGATCCTGAGGATCACAATAAGGCTACCGCATGGATTATGTGGAACGGCACTGGCGTGCAGTACAGCGTGGGCGATACCTATAATCCGGACGACAGTACAGAAGGAGTTGTTGCTGTGACCCAGGAGGTTGTGGGTGAAGGCGTTTACACCGTTTCCCTGGATTTCACAGGAACAGAGGCTGGTTTTTCCAACGGACTGACCTTTGCCGCAGTGGCTGTTTACAACGGCGAGTACCTGTATGACGACTACTACATGGTTATCACCAGCCTGCTTATAAACGGTGAGGAGTATGAGATGTTAAGCACTCCCTACACCACCAACGACAATGATTTTACTACCCGTGTAAACCTGTATAATGGCTGGGTGGGCAGACTTCCTGAGGAGGCCAGAGTTCCGGGAGGAGACCTGGACAGCTGCGAGCCTACAGGCATCGTGGACCCCAATGTACAGGTTGAGACCATCGAGATCACCTTCGACTACGTATCTCCCGAACATGTCGAGGAGTATGTGGCAGACCGTGAGGCCTGGGCAGTGAAGGAGCTTCAGTAATTTGACAGTATCCCGGGGCAAAGATTTTTGCCCCAGGATTGAATGTATGCGTGATGTATGCATGATTTGCCGGAAGCCGGAATAGGATAGTGCAAAGGGTTTTCGGACAAATCAATGCAGGATTGGATTTTAAATGTGGTAGAGCAATTCGGCTATGCTGGGGTTGCTTTGCTGATCTTACTCGAAAATATTTTTCCGCCAATACCCTCAGAGGTGATTCTCACCTTTGGGGGTTTTGTGTCCACCTATACCGGTCTCATGCCGGTATTTTTAATCATGGCCGCCACCGTGGGCTCCATGCTGGGAGCGGTTTTGTTGTATGGCCTGGGACGGTGCCTGAGTCCTGAAAAGCTGGATGGAATCCTTTCAGGCCCTGTGGGGCATGCGCTGCATTTTCACACGGAGGATTTGCAGATGGCGGTGGATTGCTTCGCCCATAAGGGAAAACGCACCGTGCTCCTTTGCAGATGCGTTCCCATTGTGCGAAGTCTCATCTCCATTCCCGCCGGGATGGCGGGGATGAATATGGGAGCCTTTCTTGTGTTTACCGCCATCGGAACCGTGATCTGGAATACCGTCCTGATCTATGCCGGTGTGCTGGCGGGGGCCTCCTGGGAAAAGATTGTGGGGGTCTGCGATTCCTACAGCACCCTTGTTTTAGTGGCCCTTGGGGTGGGGGCGGTGTATTTGCTGCTGGCTCTGTGGCGCAGGCTCAGGAAGAAATAATAAGCTCCTGCTCTGCAAGGCTTTTGTCATAAGGAGGGAGGATTTATTCTTCCGCAGCTTTTCTGGCATAGTCGGTGATCACCAGATCCTCATAGGGAACCTTTTCAGAAAGCTGCCCCGCCTCCATGATGATGTTCTGCAACAGGTCAAAGCTCTCCTGACTGAAAATGGTGTCCTCCTTCCAGGTGTCCTGTTCCAGATATCTGCCCACGATGGTGGTGATAGTTTCCACATCCGTGTCGGTAAACTGGGGAGCGATGATCTGGGCCACATCTGCCGCACTGTGGGAATTGACATATTCCAGGCCCTTCTGGATGGCGTTGGTAAAGCCCTGAATTACATCCTCATGGCCCTCCAGGTAGCTTTTCTTTACACAGTAGGCGGTGTAGGGTACATAGCCGGAATCGACCCCCAGGGATGCAACCACATAACCGGCGTTTTCCTGCTCCAAAAGGGTGGCGTGGGGCTCAAATTCTACGGTGTAGGTTCCCTGGCCGTTTTTAAAGGCGGCTGCAGTCAGGCCGAAGTCGATGGAGGTGTCAATGTTTACCTCCTCCGGGTCGATGCCGTTTTGCTTCAGGATATACTCGAAGACCATCTCCGGCATACCGCTCTTTCTGCCTCCGAGAACGTCCTGCCCGATAAGGTCCGACCAGGAAAAGTCGGTGACGGGCTCTCTGGAAACAAGAAAGTTTCCCGCCCGCTGGGTCAGCTGGGCGAAATTCACAGCCGGGTCATTGGAGCCTTCCGCATAGGCGAAGATGGAGGCCTCCGAGCCCATAAAGCCGATGTCCGCGTCGCCGCTGATGAGGGCGGTCATGACCTTATCGGCTCCAAAGCCTGTCACCAGGGTCAGGTCGATCCCCTCCTCCTCAAAATAGCCCATCTCGATGGCCACATACTGGGGCGCATAGAAGATGGAGTGAGCCACCTCGCTGAGGGTCACAGGGGTCAGGCCGCTCTTTTCCTTTTTGCCCAGTCCCAGGACGATGCCGGCGATTACCCCGGCAGCCACCACCAGAACCAGTACAATTCCCACCAGCTTACGCTTGCGGTTGGATAATTTCTTTTCTTTCATAGTCTCCTCCATTTTGAGATATGATATTTTATGCGGAAGGGGGAATTTCGTACCTTTTTGCATCTTTTGATTTTTCTGCTTGCAAGGAATATAAAAGGGATGATATAATACGGGGGTATTTTAAAAACTTACCTGGAGGAGCAGCCATGAGCGTCAGACGAGTTTATGTAGAGAAGCTGGCCCCTTACGCCGTAAAGGCCAAGGAGCTGTTGGAGGAAATGAGCGGGTACTTAGGGATAGACACCGTGACAGGTGTGAGGGTACTAGTTCGTTACGACATCGAAAATTTGTCGGAGGAGACCTATCAGAAGGCTCTGATCACCGTTTTTTCCGAGCCGCCGGTGGATCGTTACTTTGAAACCACCTTCCCCTATGAGGAGGGAGATCAGATTTTCAGCGTGGAGGCCCTTCCGGGACAGTTTGACCAGAGAGCGGATTCTGCTGAGCAGTGTCTGAAGCTCTTAAACGAGGAGGAGGAGCCCATCATCCGCTGCGCCACCACCTATGTGATAGAGGGAAGCGTGTCGGAGGAAGAGCTTGCGTCCATCAAGAGCTTCTGCATCAACCCGGTGGATTCCAGGGAAACGGCGGACGACGTGATTCCCGATACTCTGGTGCAGGAGTTTGCGGAGCCCGCGGATGTGATTACCTTTACAGGCTTTATAAATATGCCGGAGGAGGGGCTAAAGGATTTGTATGACAGCCTGGGGCTGGCCATGACCTTCAAGGATTTTTTGCATATCCAGAATTATTTTAATAAAGAGGAGCACAGGGATCCCACCATGACGGAGATCCGGGTGCTGGACACCTACTGGTCCGATCACTGCCGTCACACCACCTTCAACACGGAATTAAAGAATGTGACCATCGACGAGGGCTTCTATCATAAGCCCATCATGGACAGCTACAACCAGTATGTGAAGGACAGAAGCGAGATATTTAAGGACAGGCCGGACAAGTTCCTGTGCCTGATGGATCTGGCGCTCATGGGCGCCAGAAAATTAAAGAGAGAAGGGAAGCTGGAGGACCAGGAGGAGTCTGACGAGATCAACGCCTGCTCCATTGTGGTTCCTGTTGAGATAGACGGGGTGACGGAGGAGTGGCTTGTAAACTTTAAGAATGAGACCCACAACCACCCCACGGAGATTGAGCCCTTCGGCGGCGCTGCCACCTGTCTGGGGGGCGCCATCCGGGATCCCCTTTCAGGGCGTACCTATGTGTACCAGGCCATGAGAATCACCGGTGCGGCGGATCCCACCAGACCCCTGTCCGAGACCCTGCCAAATAAGCTGCCCCAGAAGAAGATTGTCAGAAGCGCAGCGGCGGGCTACAGCTCCTACGGAAACCAGATCGGTCTGGCCACCGGCTATGTGAAGGAGATTTATCACCCCAACTATGTGGCAAAGCGCATGGAGATCGGCGCGGTGATGGGGGCTGCTCCCAGAAGCGCAGTGCAGAGACTGACCTCGGATCCTGGGGATATCATCGTCCTTTTGGGCGGCAGGACGGGGCGTGACGGCTGCGGCGGCGCCACCGGCTCCTCAAAGGCCCACACCTCCGCATCCCTTACCACCTGCGGCGCAGAGGTGCAAAAGGGTAATGCTCCCACGGAGAGAAAGCTTCAGAGGCTGTTCCGCCGCCCGGAGGTGAGCCATATCATCAAGAAGTGCAACGACTTCGGCGCAGGCGGCGTGTCCGTGGCCATCGGCGAGTTAGCGCCGGGCCTTCGCATCAATCTGGATCTGGTTCCGAAGAAGTACGCGGGCCTTGACGGTACGGAGATCGCCATCTCCGAGTCCCAGGAGCGTATGGCGGTGGTTGTTGCTCCGGAGGATGTGGAGCAGTTCATGGCCTATGCCGCGGAGGAGAACCTGGAAGCCACAAGAGTGGCTGTTGTGACCGAGGAGCCCAGGCTGGTGTTAAACTGGAGGGGCAAGACCATCGTGGACATCAGCAGAGCCTTCCTGGACACCAACGGTGCCCACCAGGAGACGGATGTGGCGGTTTCCCTGCCGGATGAGAAGGAAAACTATTTTAAGGAAAAGAATATCACGGATGTAAAGAGCGCCTGGATGGATATGCTGGGAGACTTAAATGTCTGCTCCCAGAAGGGTCTGGTGGAGATGTTTGACGGCTCCATCGGCGCCGGCAGCGTCTTCATGCCCTACGGCGGCAAGTATCAGCTGACGGAGACTCAGGCCATGGTGGCAAAGCTTCCTGTGTTAAAGGGAAAGACGGATACCGTCACCATGATGGCCTACGGATACGACCCCTACCTGTCCTCCTGGAGCCCCTATCACGGCGCCGTGTATGCGGTGGTGGATTCCATTGCCAAGATTGTGGCAAACGGCGGTGATTACAGAAAGATCCGCATGACCTATCAGGAGTATTTTAAACGTATGACGGAGGATCCCTACGGCTGGGGCGAGCCCTTTGCGGCCCTTCTTGGCTCCTATGACGCCCAGCTGGGCTTTGGCCTGCCCTCCATCGGCGGCAAGGACTCCATGTCCGGCTCCTTTAACGAGATCCATGTGCCCCCCACACTGGTATCCTTTGCGGTGGATGTGGCGTCGGATAAGACCATCATCTCCCCGGAGTTTAAGAAGGCCGGGGACAAGCTGGTGGTTTACAGCATCGAGAGAAATGAATATGATCTGCCGGTCTATGAGCAGGTGATGAAGACCTATTCCGCTGTTTTTGAGAGCATTAAGGCCGGGGCAGTGGTTTCCGCCTATGCCCTGGGTGCAAACGGCATAGCGGAGGCTGTCAGCAAGATGGCCTTTGGCAACGGCCTTGGGGCAAATATCGAAACAGCTGTTACGCCATCCGAGCTCTTTGCGGTCAGCTACGGCGACCTGCTTTTGGAGGTTCCCGCTGACATGATGGACAAGCTGGTGACAGAGGGCTTGAAGGTAAAGGTTGTGGGCGAGGTGACTGCTGAGCCGGTTCTGACCTACGGCGATGTAAAAATCAGCCTGGAGGAGGCATTGGAGACTTGGAAGGCGCCTCTGGAGAAGGTATTCCCCACCAACACCCATGCACCCCAGAAGAAGGCGGATACCGGTCTTTATAGGGCGGACAGCATCTATGTGTGCAGGAATAAGGTGGCGAAACCCAGGGTGTTCATTCCCACATTCCCCGGCACCAACTGTGAGTACGACAGCGCAAGGGCCTTTGAGCGGGCAGGCGCGGTTGCGGATGTAAGGGTTTTCAGAAACCTGACGGCCCAGGATATCCGGGATTCCGTGGAGGAGTTTGAGAGGAGCATAAAGAATGCCCAGATCATCATGTTCCCCGGCGGCTTCTCCGCAGGTGATGAGCCGGAGGGCAGCGCAAAGTTCTTCGCCGCCGCCTTTAGAAACGAGAAGCTGAAGGAAGCCATCGAGGATCTCTTAAACAACCGGGACGGACTGGTTCTGGGTATCTGCAACGGCTTCCAGGCCCTGATCAAGCTGGGACTGGTGCCCTACGGCAAAGTAATCTCCCAGAGCGCGGATTCTCCCACGCTGACCTACAACACCATTGGCCGTCACATCTCAAAGATGGTCTACACCAAGGTTGTCTCCAACAAGTCTCCATGGCTGGCAGGTGCAGAGCTGGGAGGGGTTTACACCAGCCCCGCATCCCACGGCGAGGGACGTTTTGTAGCCAGCGAGGAGTGGCTGGATGCGCTCTTTGAGAACGGACAGGTTGCCACCCAGTATGTGGACTTTGCGGGCAATGTGGTGATGGATGAGGAGTGGAATGTGAACGGCTCCTACAGGGCTATCGAGGGTATCACCAGCCCGGATGGCCGTGTTCTGGGAAAGATGGCCCACGCAGAGCGCCGGGGCGACTCCGTGGCTATCAACATCTACGGTGAGCAGGATATGAAGATCTTTGAGTCGGGTGTGAAGTACTTCTCATAATAGAAGCTATATCAGGCAAAAGGATTTTAAAGCCTGCCTGTCGTATGACGGGCAGGCTATTTTTAACAGGAGGAACGGGGCCGCAGGCCCCATAAAGAAAATGAGCGAAACCATCAAGATTACCTATCTGTCGGATAAGATTGACAGGCTGGAATATATCGCAGGAAAATCGGACTGGATCGACCTTCGGTCCGCGGAGGAGGTGGAGCTTGCGGCAGGGGAGTTCAGGCTCATAAGCCTTGGCGTGTCCATGTGCCTGCCGGATGGCTACGAGCTTCTCATCGCTCCCAGGAGCAGCACCTTTAAGAATTTCGGGATCCTCCAGACCAATTCCATCGGTGTGGTGGATGAGAAATACGGGAAGACCTCCTCAAAGGACGTGCTGATGATGCCGGTCTTAGCCGTGAGAGATACGGTGATCCATGTCAATGACCGGATTTGTCAGTTCCGCATTATAAAGCATCAGCCCCAGATCCTCTTTGAGGAGGTAGCACCCCACGAAGATGGAGAGGAACGGGGGGGCTTTGGCTCCACCGGGGTGCAGTAGAAAAATAATCAGAAATTAAAAATGCCTGTCCTGTGGGGCAACAGGAAAGGATGGGTTCTTTAGGACAGCGCTAATAATTAAGGCATCCACATGGGAGTGGGTGCTTTCTTTTTTTCTTGTAATATATCCGGAATGATCAAATGCTGCTTCCCATTTAGTTCCGTAACTGCTAGTGCTATAGATTTTTTATGTTTAGCTGATGTATGTTCTTTGGAAAAAGCTATTCGTTATAAAAGAAGTAAAAAAAGAATTGACAACAAATAAATGATATGATACTATGTAGATATATTTATTAAGGCGCAATCCATATATCTGAGATGTCTAAATGATTTTTCTTTTCAGCAGCAATGGTTTGTTGCAGCTGATTTATCATATATCTGAATTATAGCAAGAAAGATACTGAACATGGTTGAGTAGTATTTAGGAAGAAATGCATTTGAACAAGAAAATTTTTTTTGTAATCTTTATTGTAATATTGTTGATGGGAAGCGTATTCATTGTGTTATCCAGAAAACAGGAAAAGACATTAGATATGGCTGATGAGGACTCCTGGTATTTTGACTACATGGGGCGAAGCTTTTCCGATCAGGGTTGTTTTTATTCGGACAATGGATACCTGCATTTTTGCGATCCGGTAAGCAGTTTGGATGTACTGATATGTGACAGAGCGGATTGCAGACATGAGGAGGAGGAATGTACAGCCTACTTTGGAATAAAAACTTACGCATGTATCTCTGGGGATAAACTTTTGGTTTTGTCAGATTATAATAAAACTGTATATGGGGAAATGGGACTATATGAGGCTTCACTAAACGGAACGAATCGCAGAGAGATAGTCAGTTTCCGGGACATACAGAACATTACCGGATTGGTGATTTCTGAGGATTATATGTGGATTGGATGTTACAGTCAGTATGATGAAAATCTGGAGCCCCTGGAAGAGAATGTAGCGAAGATTGTGGTATACAACCGCCGTACAGGGGAGCAAAAAGTTGTATGGAGCGAGTCAAACGTAAATGCTCTGATAAGCTCAATGGATGTCCATGGGGATGAATTGTTTTTTAGTTATTTTGCATATGATATTGATCCCGCTGAGCTTGCAGGGAGAGAAAATGACTATGATTTCATAAAAAAATACGAAAGATATGAATTTATAAAGGTTACAACTGATGGACAGTCAGAGCTAATATGTAACGATTTGGAAAACCTGACAGCGTCTTTTTGCGGTGATGAGATCTTTTTTTGCCGTAAAGGGAGTCTTTATTCCTATAATGTGACAGAGAAAGTAGAAAAACAGTTGGCGGAAAGTATGCTTCAGATACCAGCTTTTCTAGAAGGAAAAGCCGTGTTTTATGCCAGCGGGCAGGATGACTTGTCCATATATACCAGTGAAAGCGCCGCATTGGAAACCACCGGAGGAAACAGAAATGGCTTAAGTCCCATTGCTGTTTTTGACAAATATACATATCTTTGGGACTACAGTAGTGGGAACGGTGAGCTGGGCTTTATGCTGACGGAGGAGTTCTTAAGGGGTGATTTTTTGAGCTTTCACCCGTTTGAGATAATGCTGGAATAATACGAATTAAATAAGCCGGCAGATTTAGTTCAAAATTTTATTCCAGTTTATTATTATAATAAATAAGGAGATAAATATATGAAAAAGAATGTTTTTTTAGCGTTAGCTATGTCTATAATGATGTTAGGTGCTGCTATTCCGGTTTCGGCGGAAAGCTATAGCAGGTCGATCAATGATATTGGTTTTAGTGTATATACCAATATTACATCTACTAACGCAAATGCTGGAACTGTAAGTGGTAGTAGAAATTTGGAAGCTAGCGTATCAGCTACATATTATTACGTTAATGTAAATACAATGAAGACTGGAACTATCAAAAAATCTGCAAGTGGAACGCAAGTTGCAACTTTAACAATTTATGCTCCAACAAATTGCAGAAGTGTAAAAATAACCGCAACACATACTGCTGAATCAGGAAACGAAAGCTGGACGGGTACTACATCTGAAATAAGATAACGCATATCTTAAAGAGGGAGAGGGTAATCACAATAAATCATCTTCCTCTTTTTGTAAATAATTATAAGGCAAAATATAAAAAATTGTATAATGGGGGATATATAGTGAAAAAAAGAATTATCAGCGCAATGCTTTTTATAACGGCGATTGGCTTTACTGGCTGTAATTCCGACAAAGCTTCTACAGCGGGTTCTGCCAGCAGTCAGGAAATGTCATCTGCAAATGTAGAGGAGCAGCAGGTATCTGTTATATGGTCTCTGCCGGACTATGGTATAGAGCTGAATACGGATCTTCTTAATAAAGCTCTTTTGGAGGATGGATATTCTTATCGCTTAAAAATTCAGTATATATCCGATACAGAGGAAATGGATTACCAGGCACAGATTCGTCAGCTTCTTTCCCAGGGACAAACTGACATTGCTTTTTTGGGAACCTCAACAGTTGGAGAGATAGATGATAATATTGAAAGTATGGTTAGAGATGGTATCCTGCTGGAATTATCGGATTATCTTTCTACAAGCGAGGGAACAAAATTAAAAGAAAGCTATTATGAAGAACTTTGGGATACAGTGACGGTAAATGGTCAGCTTTGCCTGCTTCCGAATCAGGTGGCAATGGATGGAAGCGGTTTTTATGCGTTTAATAAGGAATTATTTACAGAAGAGGATATAAAAGCATTTGATGGTACCCTACAGTCTTTAGAGGAAATGTTAGAAGAAAAGAATGTGGAGGATTATCCGGTTATATGGGATGTTGATATATATCAATTGGCTTTTTTGGCCGGATTGGAATATCGTTATGGTGTGCTTTTGGATCTTGAAACCGGAGAGGTGGATAATATATATGAATCCGCGGGCTTTCTAAATGTAATAGACAGTATAAAAGCTATGATGCAGGAGGACTATTTTGGAGAAGAATTAGCATATTATAATATGGGAGATTCTGAAGAAATAGAAAAATATGAGGAGCGGATTGAAGCCCTTCAATTTTCTGTTTGGGCTGGAAGAGGGTTTTCAGAGCTCAGAGAGGAAATTATAGAACATGCATATATCGTGCAAATGCCATATGCTCTGGTTAGCCGTGTGAGTGGCTCCACTGGAATCAGCAGTAATGCGCCCCATGCGGATGAAGCGTTAGAGCTTCTAACACTGATTTATACAAATGAAAAATACAGTAATTTGTTGATATGGGGCCAGGAAAATACGGATTATACCCTGGAGAATGGCATAGGAAAGCCTTTGACAGATCTGGCAAAGGGCGTGTTTGTAAAAGAATTTTTGTTGGGTGTATATGATGTTGTTTTGCCTGCGGAGGGAGACAGCTTTGTGACAGACAGAGCGGCGGCAAAGAGAGCTGTGTATGAATCCGATGCGAGGCTTAATTCAAAGCTGACGGGCTTTCAGATAGATTTATCAGCTTTTGATGATGGCATGAAAGAACTGGACAGCATCGCTTCGTCAGCTTTACAGGGATATATTTACGGAAATTATTCTTTGGAGGAAATGAAGGATGCTCTTTTGGAGGTTGGAACGGATAAGGTAAAGGAGGAGGTGCAGCGGCAGATAAATTCATGGCTGAATTGATCTATCTTGAAATGAAAAAAGCGCTAAAGCTTGTCTATGTGAAATATGCCTTACTAGGTCTTTTTGCGCTGGCTGCACTTTGCTTTTTTGCACAGGTTTGTCTTCCCCAGCTCAATAATGGCTTTTCCTCTGAAAGCTACAGACAGCTGGTTTCAGATATCGATAAAAATAAGCCTGTTTCCGAGGAGGAAAGACTAAGAGAGGTTTATACGGATATGCTGCTTGAGGGCGCGGAGCCTGAAAAAATGTATGCGTCTTCATTAAGGGGAGAACTTTATTTATATGAGCAGATTTTAGGAGAGCTTTCCCAGGCTGCGGGATATAAGGATTATGTAGATGGGGTGCTTTTGGCAAGTAAAAGATACGCCAGTGTCAGCATTTTCAGCAGCAGTGAGGCGGAGAAAAGAAATGCCATAAAGACGGCGGCAGACTTTGAAAAGATGGAGGATGTAAACGTCGTTTTCGGGGGTACCTACGGGGTGAATCTTTTACTGGACACGGATCTGTGGACAGTGATGCTGGTTTTTGTGCTGCTGATATTAACGGCGGGATTGCTTTTAGGTGATCTGGAAAACGGGGGTATAAAGCTTTTGCGTTGCAGCGTATATGGAAAGACCCCAGTCATATACGGAAAGTTTTTTGCGGGCGCAGTACTTTCTTTTTTGTTTATGACCATCTCTTTTTTGTGGCGATTGCTTCTGATTGGCGTAACCTACGGCTTTGCTTCATGGGGGGAGGCCATTCAGTCTGTTCATGGGGCGGCGGGATGTACATTAAAGATATCCATATGGGGCGGAGTGGGTGTTTTCTTTATATATAAGCTTATGGGGTTATTTACCATATATTCCCTCTTTTTCATGCTCACCCTATTTTTTCGTCGTGGCGGAGGACTTTTTCTTGTTGGTATCGGTATCATGCTTTGGGGATACGGCGCTTATAGTTATATCGATGCTGCCAGTTGGATGGCAAAATTAAAATGGCTGAATCCCACCGCTTTTCTATTTTCGGATCATTTGCTCATGGAGTACAGAAATATATCCCTCTTTGGCTATCCCATAAGCTATTGGCATATATTTACAGGTGTGTGTGTCGCTACGACGTTTTTAAGCCTTGGGGTTATGGGAGTCGTATTTAGAAATGTCAGACCCATCGGCAAGGGCATCATTCCATCAGGGCTTTATGGAAGAATTGAGAGTATAGTGAGACTTGTCACCGGAGGCTATACACTGACCGGCTATGAGTGTCGAAAATGGAGCTTTTATGGGGGCGGATCCTGTCTGTGCCTGATATTTGCCATTGGAATTATTTTTATTAAGCCTTCTATATCGGAGAGATTGTATACCAATGAAGAGATATATTACAAGCATTATATAAAGGAGTTGGAGGGAGATTTCAGCGAGGAAAAACTGAACTATTTGTATGATGAACAAAAGCGCCTGGCTGAGCTTGAAAGCATGCTCTTTATGGAGGGGATGGAATACACGGATGCGGCCTATACATACTACAGCAGGGAGCTTAACAAGAAGGATGGTCTATGTGCGGCTGTTTCATATGGGGAATACCTAAAAAATAATGATGGCAGCTTTGTCTATGACCAGGGCTATGAAATGCTTTTAGGAAAAAATTCGGGAAGGGGATATCTGTTGGCTTATCGGACGGCGGCTCTGCTGGTTACCGTGCTTCTATCAGGTATGGTGTGGGGCATTGAGGAGCGCACTGGCATGGGGGCTTTGATAAGCATAAGTGCTCAGGGAAGGAGACGAATCCGAAGGGCAAAATATAGGAATATCCTCTTTTTGGGTGCTTTTGTGGCGTTTATAACCTATCTGCCCTGGATTTACAGGGTGACAAATGTCTTTGGTACGGAGATGATTCATGCATCGGCGTCCAGTATGCGCATGTTAAGCGGCATACCCCAAAAAATATCCATATTTGGTGTTTTGATTGCCTTTTATCTTCTGCATATGGTTTATCTATGGCTGACGGGAGCTGCTATAAATTGTGTGTTTAGTCGAACTAAAAATATGCTGCTTTCAGAGCTGATGGTATTTGGCCTTGGGATGACGCCTGTTTTTTTACTGGCAATTTGACAGCGTTGGAGGAATCATAGATTGAAACTGGAATTTAATAATCTGTGCAAAAGCTATGGCGGCGTGAAGGCTTTAAATGGTTTTAGCGCCGAAATGGTGCCGGGAATATATGGGGTACTTGGGCCTAACGGAGCGGGAAAATCCACCCTGATGAATATACTGACGGATAATCTGAAACAGGATGAGGGCCGAATTTTATATGATGGAGTGGATATACGGCATATGGGAAAGGATTATAGACGCCTTGTGGGCTATGTACCCCAGGAGCAGATATGCTATCCCCAGTTTACAGGGGAGGAATTCCTGTGCTATATGGCAAAGCTAAAGGGTCTTGATATGAAAAGCAGGGATACTCATGGGCAGATAAGAAGGCTTTTGTCGGAGGTTCATTTAAGTGATGTTTCCAAAAGACGTATTGCCACCTATTCTGGGGGTATGAAGCGCAGGATTATACTGGCTCAGGCCCTTCTCGGAAAACCTGAGATTTTGCTCCTTGATGAACCTACGGCTGGCCTTGACCCTGCGGAGCGCATTGCCCTGCGAAATCTTATCATCCGACTTTCATATGATAAAATTGTTATTTTGGCAACGCATATCGCAAGCGATATCGAGTGTATTGCTGACAGGGTGCTGCTTATGAGCAGGGGACGGGTGTTGAAAAACGATGCGCCCCATGCGCTTATGGAGGAGGTTAGACCTTTTGTAAAGGAGATCCTTTGTACGAAGGAGGACATGTCCTCGTTTCAGGAAAAATACAAGAGCAGTCATTTTGTTCAAAAAAGGGATGGACTTTACCTGCGTTTGATCTGCGAAGAGGGACAGACTCTAAAGGCGAGGGATGTAGAGGATGTAACTTTGGAGGATGTGTATCTCTATTTTTTTGATCGGTGCTGCCCGGACTTTTCCTAAAAGAGTCATTGCCTTGAGAAACTGGTGAGTATCCGAAGCATTATTTCTGCCTATGGAAATCCATCAGAAAAACGTATTGGATGTTTTTGGCGTTATTTATTATAATCAACTCATATGTTAATCAAAAAACATACATAGAGAAGAGAAAAGGAGGAGCAAAAAGATGATCTACAAGAATTTTCAGGACCTGAAGCTGTCCGCGCTAGGCATGGGAGCCATGAGGCTGCCGGTAAAGGAAAGCTACGCAGACATCGATATGGACGCCACCCAGGCCATGGTGGACTATGCCATGGAAAAGGGTGTCAATTACTACGATACCGCCTGGGGCTATCACGACGGTCAGTCAGAGATTGCCATGGGTAAGGCTCTTTCAAAGTATCCCAGGGAAAGCTTTTACCTGGCAACCAAATTTCCAGGCTATGATCTCTCAAATATGGGAAAAGCGGAGGAGATCTTTGAGAAGCAGCTGGAAAAATGCGGCGTAAAGTATTTTGACTTCTATCTCTTCCACAATGTGTGCGAGATGAACATCGACGCATATTTAGACCCCAGGTATAAGACCTTTGAGTATCTGATGGAGCAGAAGAAAAAGGGACGTATTCGCCACCTTGGCTTTTCCGCCCACGGAAGCGCGGAGGTTATGAAGCGCTTCCTGGAGGCCTATGGCGAGCACATGGAGTTTGGCCAGCTTCAGCTAAACTGGCTGGACTGGGACTTCCAGGATGCAAGGGGTAAGGCAGAGCTCCTTGCGCAGTACAATATCCCGGTGTGGGTTATGGAGCCTTTGCGGGGCGGAAAGCTTGCCTCCCTGTCAGAGGAGGATGAGGCGAAGCTAAAGGCACTGCGCCCGGATGAGGAAATACCCGCCTGGTCCTTCCGCTTTTTACAGAGCATCCCCGGGGTCACCATGGTCTTATCCGGCATGTCGGATATGGAGCAGCTAAAGGCCAACATCGCCACATTTGAGACAGAAAAAAAGCTGTCTGATGAGGAATTCAATACGCTTCTTGGAATTGCAGATGAGATGGTGAAAAAGAGCAAGGTGCCCTGCACCGCCTGCCGATACTGTACCAGCCACTGCCCCATGGGATTGGACATCCCAAGGCTCTTAGAGCTCTATAACGAACACAGCTTCACCGGAGGCGGCTTTATCGCCCCCATGGCCCTTATGGCCATTCCTGAGGAAAAGCAGCCCTCCGCCTGCATAGGCTGTCGAAGCTGCGAGAGGGTCTGCCCCCAGGGTATAAAGATCTCCGAAGCCCTGGCGGACTTTACCAGCAAATTAAACGCCTGACACAGCTTTTCATTTATTTCTTACGCCGTAAGTTCAAAATCAAACATAGCGAAGCGCCTGATTTTCAACGAATCAGGCGTTTTGCTATGGCCCTACAGGATTGACTCAATGACTGCCCGGAAATATCGGTCTAATTCCTCCGGTGTTTGCTTCATTCGGCCTTTAATCCACCACAGCACCATTTCTACAAAGCTGCCGGAGATATGGTTGACTAAAAAATCCTGCGGAATATCCGTATTGTTTTTCCTGTTTTGATTAACAAACTGATTTTGTATCAATTCGTTTAAGCTGTCCTTGAAGTAGCGCAGAAAAAGCTCGCTGCTTTCGCAGTAAAGCAATTCCAGGATATTATTTTCATCCTCTTGCAGGTGCTGTAATAAATGGCAGAATACAGACTTCGGCGCATTTTTGTCAGAGTATAGTCCGTGAGTATGGGAGCAATCCAATGCGCTGCTGATAATGTGGCCGAAAAGCTCTTCACATAAGGCTTTCAGTAAATCGTCTTTTGCTTCAAAGTGCGCGTAGAAAGTTGTCCGGCCTACATTAGCGGTATCAATGATTTCCTGTACCGTGATTTTGCTGTAGCTTTTTTCTGCCAAAAGCGTACTAAACGCAGTAAAAATAGCCGCCCTTGTTTTCTGCTGTCGCCTGTCCATAATAACTCCTTCCGCACAATTTTTCAAAAATGTTCCATACGAAACACAGAGACGATATTATCCATTGAATTTTATTTGCTCCCTGCCTACAATAAAAGAGAACAAAATGTTTGTTATCAAATTTATTGTACGGTAAATGCAAAGGAGTGTCAAGGACAAATCTGTTTAAAATGCCGTGCGGATTGGAGGAATCATGATGTTAAAGAAACTTGAGTGTTTTCTGGCGGGGCTTCCTATGACGATTGTAGCTGGTGTATTCCTACTGCTGGATATAGTCCCGCACTTGATGGAGGAATTTGGCGGTACGCCGGTGCAGCTTTCCTTTTTGCCCTTTGACCCGGCATGGGTAACTATCGTAATCAGCGGTATTCCCCTTTTGTATCTGGCAATATGGCGAATAATCTACAACCCCGGTATCAGCAAAATATCCTCCGCCCTTTTGATTTGTATTGCCATGTTCGCCGCGATTGCAATCGGAGATTTGTTTGCGGCAGGAGAAGTGGCGTTTATCATGGCAATCGGCGCGCTTTTAGAGGAAGCCACCACAAACCGAGCAAAAAAGGGCCTCAAAAAGCTGATTAGCCTTGCGCCGACAAAGGGACGCAGGCTAAAGGACGGGAAAGAGGAACTGATCCCGGCAGAGGAAATCCGACAAGGAGATATTCTGCGTATTCTGCCCGGTGAAACAATCCCGGTTGACGGAACAATCATAAATGGTGAAACCTCGATTGACCAGTCTATTATGACGGGAGAATCTCTGCCGGTTGACAAAGGCGTGGGGGAAGAGGTGTTTTGCGGTACTATCAACCGATTTGGCTCGATTGATATTTCAGCGACAAAAGTAGGAGAAAACAGTTCTTTGCAGAAGCTGATCCGCATGGTGCAGGACGCAGAGAATAAACAGGCGCCCATGCAGAGAATAGCCGACAGGGTGGCAAGCTGGCTGGTTCCTGTTGCCCTGCTAATCGCGATTTTGGCCTATGTATTCACTGGGAATATCGTTACCGCAGTTACCGTGTTGGTTGTATTCTGCCCCTGCGCCCTTGTATTGGCAACCCCTACCGCCATCATGGCGGCCATCGGACAGGCGACAAAACACGGCGTGATCATCAAGTCCGGCGAAGCCCTGGAGAAAATGGGAAAAGTGGACACGATTGCTTTCGATAAGACCGGCACGCTGACTTATGGCCGCCTGGATGTCAGCGATGTGATTGCCTTTGATGAAACGATCAGTGAAACAAGC
>CALWLH010000072.1 GCA_944381475.1 uncultured Lachnospiraceae bacterium
CAGCTTCTCCTGGTGTTCAATCAGCGTATTATCCACCTTCATCCGGCTAAGCTGTCCATAATGAAGCGCCTCCTCAAAGGCCTGGCCCGGATGGTTGGTGTGAACGTGAACCTTGATCAGCTCATCATCCGCAACGCACACGATGGAATCGCCGATGGATTCCAGATATGCCTTAAAGGAATCCACCTCTTCATCCGGCAGCGGCTGATCCAGCATGATAATAAACTCTGTACAATATCCAAATTGAATGTCAGCCGTATCAATATCCGCTTTGGGCGGTGTCTCTAACACCGGGGATTTTTCCGAAGCTTCAATATTGATGAAAATCTCCTTGCCCAGATATGCCTCATATGCCCCCTTCAGCACAGTCATAAGCCCCTGACCGCCGGAATCCACCACGCCCGCCTGCTTTAACACAGGCAGCAACTCCGGTGTGTGTGCCAGAACTTCATCCCCATGGGCAATAAGCAATTCAAGAAAGCGCTCCATGGTAATATCATCCTCCAGGGCAAGCTGCGCGGCCTTTGTGGCAATCCCTCTGGCAACAGTCAAAATGGTGCCCTCCTTGGGCTTCATCACTGCTTTGTATGCAGTATCTGTTGCTCTTCCAAGGGCAGCTGCCAAAAGAGTCACATCAATCTCCTCGGCCTCCTTTATGGCTTTTGTAAATCCTCTGAAAAGCTGGGAAAGAATAACACCGGAATTACCCCTGGCGCCTCTCAGAGACCCGGTAGAGATCGCCTTACAAAGCTCAGGCATAGTAACCGGATCAAGAGCCTGCACGTCCTTTGCCGCAGACATGATGGTCATGGTCATGTTTGTACCGGTGTCGCCGTCCGGTACAGGGAACACATTTAACTCGTTAATAATCTCTTTATTTGCATCCAAATTCTGGGCTCCTGCCAAAAACATTTTGGCAAGGAGTCCCGCGTCTATGATTTCACTGGGCACAGTCATTTCCTCCTCAAATTTACCTTCAGGCTACATGAATCATTCATCGATAACTCGAACGCCCTCGACAAATACACGGATTTTTCCAACCTGCATACCTGTAAATTCCTCAACCTTGTATCTCACATTGGACACAAGATTGGAAGCCACAGTAGAGATGCTTACCCCATAGGCCACAATTACATGAAAATTGATTTCCAGCTCATTGTTTACAATCTCTACTGATACGCCCTTTTTCAGGCTTTCTCTTTTTAAAAGTCTCACAAGACCATCCTTCATATTAACGGCGGCCATACCTACTATTCCGAAGCATTCCATGGCTGTAGCGCCGGCATATTGGGAAATCACGTCAAGATCGATGAGGATTTCGCCATACTCATTATTAATTCTTCCTTTCATAAGCATCCTCGCTTTCAAACTTCACTTCCAAAGCACAAGCTTTTTAGCATTATAACCGTTTTTCCGGAAAAAAGAAATAGTATTTATGACATTTTTTTTATTTTTTGAAATTTTAGCTTGCAAATTGAATGAACTTCTGTTATGATACCAATGTTGTGTTTTTATACAACATATTTCCTGAACAGTTAGGAGGTGCAACCATGGCAAAATGTGCGATCTGCGAGAAGGGCGCTCACTTCGGTATCAAAGTAAGCCACTCCCATAGAAGATCTAATAAGATGTGGAAGGCAAATGTACAGCCTGTTCGTGTGAAGGTTAATGGCGGTACAAGAAGAATCAATATCTGTACTTCCTGCCTGAGATCCGGACTGGTTGAGAGAGCTTAATTCTGAATGAATTTAAAACTTTAAGAGCAAGTGAGGGGCGCTATCCATAGGGAGGGCGCCCCTAAGTCTTATATGGAATCCATCTGTATATGCTTGTCTTTTTTTTCTTTTCTTCGAGATACTCATAGCAAGTACAGCATTCGACGCAGCGATATTGGGGTATGGATCAATCTCTATTTTTCTTAACAGCAGAACAGGTTATAGCCCCCGATCAGAAAAATCAAAATCAGCAGGATGGTTATAATCTTCATGGGCAGAAACAGCATCAAGGTCATACCAACTCCTATACAAAACATAATCAGACCACATACCTTTTTCATAAAACTGTCCCGGCAGCATTTGTCTTATTATATGTAAAAAGGCAGTTGGATATGTCTCCGCATCCAACTGCCGTCATATTTGCATACTACCACTTTTATAATCTGTTAAATAAAGAACACCCCAACAGTAAATATAATCAGGCCTGCAATCATCATCCACATTCCGCATTCCGCAATCATCATCGTACGAGATGAATACAAAATACCCGGATTTCTGGAATCAATGGTGATGGTAGTCTGATCACCCTCACTGTACTTTTTCTTACTTTGCGCGGTTAACGTATAATTATCCCCCTTTGAAACATAGGAATATGTATATACATTCACTCCATTTTGCTGCTGTGCCTCCGTGACAAGCGCCTGTACAACGCATGCCTCTCTCTGATTTTTCAGCGCAAATATCATGCCCACAAAAAAACCTGCCACTACCAATACCAGTGCAGCAATCCACAAAACTACTCCTATACTCACTCCAGTGCCCATCGCATCCCCCTCTTTATTCATATTTTATCGGCTTATGAGAAAAACCGAGAATCTTTTCATTGATTATAATCCAATTCTGCCATGAAGTCAACGAATAAGTTTTTTTCTCATGCCGCTTTCTCCTATCGCCTATCCATATCAGACAGGGAAATCCCCTTTGATTTCCCTGTCTTTGAATCTGCTTACTGCTCTTCTTTTATTTTATTGATGGCTTCCTCCACCTCAGGGCTGTCCTTTTTCGTGAAGCGGTTTACGATATCCGGCACCATATCGATCAGCTTGTTTACTGTGCTTGAATCTTTGATATTGATGACTCTTGCTGAACCATCCTTGATCACCAGCACAGAGCTTGGAGAAAGTTTGCCATTCATCCCTCCTGCTCCCTTATCGCCCTTATCGCCTGCAAATGCGCCGGCTCCCATACCAAAGGACACATCAATCAGAGGAATAAGCACCGCATCATCCACCCTGATCGATTCCCCTACCACTGTCTTTGTGGAAATAAACCCATTCATGCCGTCAAATAAAGACTTCAATGTCTCGTTAAATGATTGTTCCCTTGCCATAGTTTCCTCCTGTTAACTCAACTTATTTCTTAATCTTTTCAGATTTTTCAGAACGCGGTAAAAATCTCTCATCAATACCACGGGCAAAAGATGAAGCAGTATTGCTCCCAGTATCACGCGACCTCTGAAATAGCATTCACATTCCGTCACCTGTTCGCCAAAAACAGGCGTAAATGTAAAATGCTTTGAATACATGGGGTAAAACATTCCTCCAATACTGCAGAGCCGCCCCATCATTTCAGGGTTTTCAAATCCTAAGCGCAGCTTTCCGGTAAGCTTTCTTGGAAGAATACTTTTTACAATTTTAAGGCTTTGTCTTTTGACTACAGTTAAAGTATGCTTTGTTGAAGGCTGATCGAGAAACCACCCCACCGCCTTTTTGCCGCGCTTCAGTGACTGGTATAAATTTTTGAATCTATTAATCAATGATATAAGCTTATCCCAAATGTCCTTCAGCCTTTGGCGCAGTTTGTTCAAAAATCCCGCGCCAGCGTTTTTTTCGCTCTCTTCATGTTTATTATAACCAGGCGCATCCTCTGACGTCTCATTTTTTCTTTCATATTTTGTAATTTCTTCTTTTTCCGGCCTCACTTCGTTCTGTAAGCCGGACATTACCGTTCCTTCAAGCTTCTTATTGGACTGTATGATTATATTCTCCGCCTGATTTAATTCACTGACAGGCGGACTCTTCCCCTCAAAACCTGTATTTGCAGCTGAATCTGCCAATCCTTCAGGCGGTGTATTTGCAGCATCTGCTTGATCTCTGATGAATGCCGCTCCGCCTGTACGCTCCTTTATAACTTTCGATTTTACCAGATCTCTGCGCAGGAAAAAAAATCTCAGCTGTACTGAAAGTCCCTCCTCCGTGAAGGAGACATATGCGGCAATAGAGGAAAACCAGATACTGAATTTTGCCCTGATGTCAGGTATATGGTCAGCATATCCGCCCTGCACACGGTAGCGAAGCGGCGTGCACAAAACCGCCGCTATGACCAAAAGCATCAGCGCGATGACTGCAAGCAGAAGAAAACCTATAATTTTTAACAATATCATAATTATGTGCAATCCACATCACATCCCCTCTGCTGAAGTGTAGCAAATACTACGCGGATTCATTTTGAAAAAAAGCTCTGACATCCGTATTTCCCTGTGCATGAAAAACATCCTCCATAATCCTTCTGACCAGCTCCGTGGCCTCCGCTTTATCAGCCGCAAGGCCGAGGAGAAAAAGCTTAGATTCCCTATAATAGTCCAGGGACAACTCCTTTACCGGTATCAGCTCCAGAAGATTTAATGGATTGAATGCCAAAACCAAAGCATATTCTTTTTTATATTTCGATACATTACCGGCGTCAATATCTCTGCGAAGCTCCGTCCGCATCTGTTCGACACCTTCACCAACATATACCTTGTCAGACCATATCACAGCGTCACCCCCCTGTCTGCTCCCAATCCTCATCCATCAGCTCTTCCAGACGTTCCACCAGAGCCATCTTTTCAGGATAATTTGTGCAGGCGCTGAGGCTGTTATATATATACTGGCGAAGCTCCTCAGAATCTGAAAAATTCATGGGCAGATAGCCGATAACAGATGCCATAACTGCACGGCTCATAAGCTTTGGCATACTCTTCAGCCTGCCCTCCAGTTCCGTTCGGAATGCGCCTAAGCGTTCATTGATATCCTGTTCTGTCACCGTTGCAGGCTCTATCTCAGGATCGAGGTCAGCAAAATAGCTGGTCGAAAGGAGCTTTCCAAGGCAGTCTATAAGCTCCATCTCAGCCTGCGTCTGTTCAGGGGCACTGACAGCAAAGGTTGTCTGGCAAATATCCTGAAAATGACCATCTGCCTCCTCCAGCTCCTCCATTTTTTCTTCTTGTGTCCCTTCCAGCTCTTTAAGATAGGCCGTCAGCTGCTCATCCAGCTCCTCTGCTTCGCCGGGAATAATGTGGTTCCGCGCATAGGCTGCAATGCTTCGGCAGGTTTGATACACCCCAGATGAGGAATCCGCATATTCGTGGGTAAGGATAAAAGCGTAAAGCTGATTAACTGCCTCTGAAAATACCTGGCACCCCATAATCTGATTATTCAGGAAATCAATACACTCCTCCAGAGAAATGTGTTCCTTATGAAAGCTTTCCTGATCCAGCTCCTCATAGCTCAGCTTTCCAAAGTGCGCATCATACTCGTAGAGATCAGGGAAATTCTCTCTCATATTTTCTGGAGTATACAGCATGGCAGCCCCTCGGAGCATGTAGTTGAAGCTGTCCAGCGTGTCCATCTCGGAGCCATTATAGACAGAATAGCCGTCCTTAACCCGCTCAAAAAAACGGCTTCTGGTCATTCGCACAGGAAGAGCCTTTAAAACCTCCATGGTTTTATAGCGGATATTGGCTTGATCCCGATCTTTGCAGATGTAATTCATCAGCTCCTTTGTAAATTCCTCATCATCATAATCCTCATAGTCATAATCCTCAAAACGATACTTCATACAATTCATGACGTACTGATAGATCATGTACCGGTCTGTATATGTCAGAAGGCAGTCCATATGATTTTTCAGCTTTGCCCTGTACTGACAGATCCTATCCGCGGATTGCTCCAGATCAAACCCGGAATCCGTTACATCCCAAAGTATTTTCAGGAATTCATTTCCCAGAGCGCCAAGTCCCTCATCCTGCCATATATTCTCCGTATATAGGGCTGAAACAAAGTTCAGGGTAAACTGTACATCCGCCAGAACATTGGCAGATTTCTGGTAACTGGTATAAAACTGATTCCAGTTCTCATATGGAAGCTTTCCTCTGGAAATATTTCCTGCGTATTTTCCGTAATTTGACATGTTAAAACCTTCCTGTCCTTTTTATTATTTCATGAATCTGAAGCTGCATTCATCTTTTTATCAAAATTTGGTAAGGATGTCAAAACTTGTTTTGACGCCCTTGATACACGGCGCAAGAACAAGACTCACATACCGCCGTTTGTCAGAACCTGCCTGTTATTCCAGATATAGTCCACCATGGAAATTACGGTTAAAATAAGGGCTGCGTAGATTAGGATTTGTCCGAGAATGCGAAAAGCCTCCATATCGATGTCCATAATCAGCACAACCGTCATAACCATCTGGCAGACAGTTTTAAGCTTTCCCCAGATACCTGCCGCCAGAACAATGCCTTGATCAGATGCCACCAGTCTAAACCCGCTGACAATAAACTCCCTTGCCACGATGATGATCACGATCCATGCGGGCATCGCCCCTGTCTGCACAAAACAGATCAGCGCACTGCACACCAGCAGCTTGTCCGCCACCGGATCCATAAATTTTCCAAAATTTGTGATCAGCTTTCTGGAACGGGCAATGTGCCCATCCAAAGCATCAGTGAGCGCGGCAGTGACAAAAAACGCCAGTGCGGCCCACTTCTGCCAGGGGCCGAAATTTCCAAGCATAAAAACGACAAAAAAAGGGATCATGCATACCCGAAGGCATGTCAGCTTATTTGGTAAATTCATCGCAAAGCTCTCCAATCAAATCATATTCCTTTGCCCCGGTGACCTGCACCCGAACAAAATCTCCCGTCATCAGCTCCTGGCTGGTGCGGATAAAGATGTATCCATCCACCCCCGGCGCATCCATATAGGTTCTGCCCACATAGCAGGCCTCTCCGGTCAGCTTTCCCTCAACCACAGCAGTCATCGTCTTTCCAACGAGCCTTTCAGCATTGTCGGCACAGATTTCCTGCTGCAGTTCCATCAGTTCCTCCATCCACTGCTTCTTTACAGCTTCATCCACCTGATACCGCATCTTAGCTGCAGGGGTTCCCTCCTCCGGGGAATAAGTAAAGACCCCTAATCTTGCAAACTCCATCTGATCAATAAATTCCATACACTCCTCATGATCCTCCTGGGTTTCACCGGGAAAACCCGTGATCAGAGTTGTACGAAGAGCAATATCCGGTATTTCCTCCCGAAGCCTTTCGATGAGCTTTATAATTTCGGATTTTGCGGCCGCGCGCCGCATTCTCTTTAAAATGTGATCGCTGCAGTGCTGAATGGGAATATCCAGATAATGACAGACCTTTGGATTGTCACGGACAACACGAATCAACTCCTCCGTAATTTCCTCCGGATAGCAATACTGGAGGCGAATCCAGTAAATGCCCGCAATCTCAGAAAGCCTGGTCAATAGCTCTGGAAGCATCTTTTTTCCATACAGATCTATTCCGTAAAGCGTCGTTTCCTGGGCAACCAATATCAGCTCTCGAACACCTTCTTCTGAAAGTACTCTGGCCTCTGACAGCAGATATTCCATGGGTATGGAATGATAGGGACCTCGAATATCAGGAATGGCACAATATGAACAGCGTTTGCTACATCCCTCCGCAATTTTCAGGTATGCATAGTGGCCTCCGGTGGTCAGGAGACGTCTGGCCTTTGAGCGCATAGACACCTGTACATTATCAGAAATACTGTCAAATATCTCCGGCTGCTTTCCCGCAAGAGCCCGTTCCACCGCATCGCCGATCTGATCCCAGCTGGCAATGCCAAGCATACCGTCTACCTCCGGAAGCTCTTCTTTAATCTGATCCCGGTATCTCTGTGAAAGACAGCCTGTGATGATAAGGGCTTTACAGACGCCCTCCTCCTTCATCTGAGCCATCCGGAGTATGGTTTCGATACTCTCTTCCTTAGCATCGGATATGAAACTGCAGGTATTGATGATAATCACCTCTGCCTCTCGCTCATCATCCGTAAATGTATATCCTCTTTCGGCTAGTATGCCGAGCATTTTTTCGGAATCTACCAGATTTTTATCACAGCCCAGCGAAATAAATAATATGTTCATAGTATTACCCAGACAAAGACAGCCAGGAATACCTGCTGTCTTTGTGCTATTTCTTATTGGTTTGTAAAACGAATATACTCCTCCAGCTTCTTCATGGCAAGGCCGTTATCAATGATTTTTCCTGCTGCAGCAATCCCCTCCTCGATAGAAGGAGCTTTATTACCAACATAAAGCGCAGCGCCGGCATTCATCAGCACGATATCCCGCTTGGGACCACGCTCTTCACCAGAAAGTATTTTCTTTGTGATCTCAGCATTTACATATCCATCTCCCCCGACAATATCAGACATTTCTGCTGTATCAATGCCAAACTGTGAGGGATGAATGGTATATGAAATAACCTCGCCATAGCGCACCTCTGAGATATAGGTTAAACCGATATTGGTAATCTCATCCATACCATTTTCAGCGGAAACCACCATGGCATGCTGTGCACCCATGTTCAGCAAAACCCTCGCAAGGGGTTCTGTCAAATCCTTGCTGAAAACGCCATAGAGCATATATTTTGCCCGGGAGGGATTGGACATCGGCCCCATAATATTGAAGATGGTTCTAAATCCCAGCTCCCGGCAAACCTTGCCCACATATTTAAAAGCTTTATTAAAAACAGGAGCGAACATAAAGCCGTAACCAGTTTCATTGATACACGCCTCAACCTTCGCGGGTTCCAGATCGATCTTCACTCCAAGCGCCTCCAAAACATCTCCCGCACCGCTCTTGCTGGACACGGAACGATTGCCATGCTTTGCCACAGGAAGACCAGCAGCAGCAATCACAAATGCGGCTGTTGTGGAAATGTTAAAGGAATTTGAGTAGTCGCCCCCAGTACCAACAATGTCAATAAATTTTTCAGTCTTAGGGTGAATCTGTACAGCCTTTGCCTGGATAGCCATCGCGCTTCCGGAGATCTCCTCGATTGTCTCCCCTTTCATGTGGAGGGCAGTAAGAAAGCCAGCCATCTCAATCTCAGTTGCCTCACCGCTCACGCACTTTCCCATAGCGTCCTTTGTCTCCTCAACAGTGAGGGATTCGCCTGCTGCAAGCTTCAATAAATACTGCTTCATAGCCAATGTTCTCCTTTATGCCAACGTATTTTTATACCCTTGATGATAGCAAAAATACCTGCAGCCTGATTTTACTCCTCTTCTGTTTTCTCTTCCTCCGGAGTCTCGTCCTCCTCTGAATCCTCTGAAAATTCCAGCAGCTCCTCCCGAGCCGCCTCCATCTCTTCCCTCTGAGCGTCAAGCCTCGCCTGTTCCTCGGCAAATTCCTCATCCGACATAATATGAATAACTCCGTCATTCAGCTCCGCCACTGCCTGTGATAATGGCTTTGTCACAACATCTGGATCCAGATTCATGGCCTCCTCTCCAGCGATGATTTGCCTTGCCCGTTTTGCAGCTGCAATCACAATGGAATAACGGCTCTGAACAACAGGCTCCTCCCCCGGTTCAACGCCTGCATTGATCTTATCAATAAGCTCTGAATATGATGGATGTATCATGTTTTCTCCTCCTAAATCTCTTCCAGCTGCTTTTTTATGTCAGCCATAAATTCTATATTCTGTGAAGCCCGGCAATGCTGACTCTGAATCAGCTGGTGCAGCCCGGCAATACACTCCTCAAGATCATTATTTACGACAATATAATCGTATTTATTGATCAGCTCAGCCTCCACCCTGGCCCGGGCAAGTCTGTCTGCAATAAGTTCATCTGTCTCGGTACCACGCCCAAACAGCCGTTCCTTTAATACACTGGCGCTGGGGGTAGTCATAAACACCGTTACCGCATCCGGCATCTTTGCCTTTACCTGAAGAGCCCCCTGTACCTCTATTTCAAGAATCACATCCTTTCCGGCTTCTAGCTGGCCAAAGACATAATCCTTGGGAGTGCCATAGTAATTTCCCACATACATGGCATATTCTATAAAGGCATCCTCACGGATCATTTTCTCAAACTCTTCCTTCGTCTTAAAAAAATAGTCTATTCCTTCCCTCTCTCCAGGTCTCGGAGCCCTTGATGTGGCGGAGATGGACAGCGCATACTGATCATAACGCTTTACAAGGTTTTTTGTGACGGTTCCCTTGCCCGCACCGGAAAAACCGGAAATAATTACCAGCACACCTTTCTTCATATTATTTCCTCCCTAAAGCAATTCAATCCTCCACTTTGCTCTTTTCAGCTGAAGAACAGCTGTCATTCATACGGGCAGCAATTGTGTCGGGCAGCAATGCCGAAAGAACGATCGTATCATCACGCATAATGAGCACTGCCTTTGTCTTTCTTCCCTGCGTGGCGTCGACCACTCTGCCGCTGTCCTTTCCCGCCTGCACCATTCGCTTTACCGGAGCAGAATCTGACCGGACAACCGAAAGCACCATGGAGGTATTGATAAAATTGCCAAATCCAATATTTATCAGATTTCCCATAACCAATACCCATATTATTCAATATTTTGAATCTGCTCACGAACCTTTTCGATCTCTGTTTTGAGATTGATGGCCACATCCGTAAGAGATCCATCTGTGGACTTTGAGAGCATGGTGTTCGCCTCCCGGTTCATCTCCTGCACCAGAAAATCCAGCTTTCTGCCCACGCTGCCCTCGGAATCCAGCGCTTCGCTGACCTGCTTGATATGACTCTTCAAACGCACCGTTTCCTCATCAACACAGCACTTGTCCGCATAGATCACAACCTCCGCGGCGATACGGCTTTCATCGATATTTGAGGATGAAAGTATATCCTGCATTTTAGCTGTAAGCCTCGCCCTGTAGTCGGCTAAAATCTGGGGATAACGCTCCTCTACACAATCCACAAGCTCTGTCATATAGGAGAGCTTCCCCAAAAGATCCTCCTTCAGCTGCTGCCCCTCTTTGTCACGCACAGCAAGGAAGCGCTCCACAGCTGTGTCAAGAGCCTCCTTCAAAAGATTCCAAAGACTTTCCTCGTCCTCCTCCGCCTGCTGCATATTGAAAACCTCGGGCATAGATACCAGCTTTGAGAGACGGATATCGTTCTCCAGATGGAATTCCTCACTCATCTGCTCAAAGTATGACAGATACTCCTTCGCTACAGCTCTGTTATACTTGATACTCACATTTTGCTCAGAATAGTCCTCGTAATTAATATAAATATCTACTTTTCCGCGCTGAATATACTTTTTAATATAATTTCGAATATCCCCTTCCAGGGCATTAAACTTACGGGGCATCTTGATATTCATATCAAGATAGCGATGGTTTACAGACTTCATCTCCACACTGACTTTTCCCAATGTGCTGACGGCATCCCCCCGGCCAAAACCGGTCATACTTCTGATCATATCATTTCCCTCTCAAACCTTATCCGCCAGAAGGGCGTATAGTTGCTCATAAATGGCATTATATAACAAGTCCCGCAAATTTACAAGCCAAATTTGAACAAGGTACATAAAGCCGTGAATTTCAGCCCATATTTTTTATGATTCTGCTCCTTTTATTTTCATTATTTTTTAATTTTCCTCTTCTCATAATAATTTTTTTGTTGTATAATAAATGACAGCGAATTAAAATATTCCTGAAAGGAGAAAGTTTATGCGAGTAGAACGTGGTGAAAAAGAGCTAAAATGGAGTTATATGTTTACGACTTATACTATTCCGGTTTTGCCTGAGACGGAATTTATGTACAGCTCGAAGGACAAATTGATTTATGTAAAAAATATTATCAATAACCAGCTGCAAATTACCGCATATACTCAAAAAGCAGTCATTAAGGATCAGCGTACCTACAACCACTACTTTGTAAATTTTTTTGAGAAGGACGGTTTTGTGTGCATGAAATATTATGATTATGGTATGCAGTCCTACTGCACCGCAGTCTTTCGGGGCAGCGCAGGAATAAACGGAATTACCAGAGTAAACGGATAAGCCAACGGAACCCCCCACTAATTCATGAAATGTTTTCTAAAACTCTAAGCTATAAGACATACGCAGCATGGCTGACGCCATGCTGCATTTTTTAGCCTGCCCCCAAACGAGCAAGCTAAAAAAGCCCCGTCTCAGACAATCTTGTCTGAAACAGGGCATCCCACTTTCATAAATAGTGGAGCTGAGGGGAATCGAACCCCTGTCCGAAAGTCCGTCCGCTGCAACCTCTCCCATCACAGCTGCTCATTTCCGGCGGTCTTTCTCCGCCCGTTCCCCTCATGAAGCGCCGAACAGCAGGCTCTTTAATCAGGTAGCTTCATCATGCTTCATCCGCCGCAAAGCTTAAGCAGATGAGTTCCGCATCTGATCGATGCCGGTTACCGGATCAATGCGCGAACCCGGGCCGACAGCTGCCCTTAGGCAGCGTATGCTAAATTATCTTCAGCGTTTATATTTAATTCTGTTTTGATGCGCAGTCACAGTCTGCGGATGGCTATCACAACTTCAAAACCCCCGTCGAAACCAGTACAACCCCTTGGCGTATGGTTCAAAGAGATGTTAATACTACCATTTTTTCTATCTTCTGTCAAGAGAATTTCTTATAAATACGGCGTAACTTGCGTTTACACATACAGCATCATTCCTGTATAAAGCGAATGATCTGGTATATGATCTCCTGGTCATCCTCATCCAGATTATCTGCAATTCCCAGCAGCAGATCTGAATATTCATCCAGCTCATCGAGACTGTCCACGTCATGATAAGCCTCAATAAACTCCTCAACCGTAGCGGCGTCATCATCTTCCATACGACCGCACAGCCGTTCCAGCTGTTCAAGGCACTGTTCAAAATCCATAGCATTTTCCTCCAGATTGTAGTCCATGTGTCTAAAACTATATATACTACCCTATAGAGAAAAATGCAACCGTTTTTCACAAGTTTTTTCAGATTTTCGAAACAGCCCTTCTACACTGCCAGGTCATCTTCTCCTGTTCAGGTTATATCCGCACCAAGCCCCCACAATGCCGCCGATGATATGGGTCAGATTTGACACCTGATCCTCAACGAAAATCCCCTGATAAATCTGTTCGCCGATATAAATGACAGCTACAAGAATAAAGGTCAGAGGAATCTCCCCCTCCTTGATACTTGCGAAAGAGGAAAGAAGGATCAGGGAAAACACCACGCCGCTGGCCCCCAGCAGCATCACCCCGGGGAAAAATATAAAATGAAACAGCCCCGTTGTAAAGGCGGTAATAGCAATCACCAGACCGATATCCGAGGAGCCGTATTTTTCCTCAAGCAGAGGGCCCACCACCAGGATCAGCATGATATTTCCCATAAAATGACTGAAATTGGCATGGCCAAAGACATGTCCGAAGAATCTGAACAGAGCAAAAATACTGAGTCTGGAGCGGTATACGGAAAACAGCGCCGCGTTCGACCAACCATCCGTCATCCAGTTCAGAAGCAGAGAAATGAGACAAATGATGGTAAAACCAAGAATAACCGGTGAGTTAAATGATATTTTTACCTTTGGCAATTTCTTTATCATAAAATAGTTCCTCTCAATAGATATTTGTAAAATGCTTACTATGAAACAAGCCCCAGACTAATGATAAAGGTTCTTCACCTTAAACTCCTTCTCCGCCTCCCGGCGCTGATCCTTCTTGGCGATATCCTCCCGCTTGTCGTAGAGCTTTTTGCCCTGAGCCAGTGCGATCTCTACCTTCACCAGACTGCCCTTAAAATAAATCTGCAGGGGTACAATGGTGTAGCCCTTCTGGGCGATCTTTCCCATCATCTTGTTGATCTCTGAACGATGCACCAGGAGCTTTCTGACCCGCAGAGGATCCTTATTAAAAATATTTCCCTTCTCATAGGGAGAAATGTGCATACCGTAGATAAACAATTCCCCCTTCTCAATGCGTATAAAGGATTCCTTTAGACTGCATTTGCCCATACGCAGGGATTTCACCTCCGTTCCTGCCAGGGCAATTCCCGCTTCATATTTCTCCAGTATAAAGTAATCGTGATATGCCTTTTTGTTGTTGGCAATCAGCTTGATACTGCCCTTTCCCATAGCTGTTTAAATTCCTTTCTTCCCTTTTTTCCCGGGACTGTCATAGAGCCTGAAATCAATCCGGGGCGGGGTCAGCTCTACATTCTCCACCACCACCTGTACATTCATTCCCAGGGTGTATTCCCGGTGACTCGTCTCCCCTATCAGACGCAGATTTTCTTCATCATAAACATAATAGTCCCCATCCATTTCTGATACATGGACCATTCCCTCCACCGTGTTTGGGAGCTCCACATAGAGCCCCCAGGAGGTAACCCCTGAAATCACACCGGAGAACACCTCCCCCAGGAAACGGCGCATATACTCCGCCTTCTTGATCTGATCCACCTGGCGCTCTGCCTCATCGGCTCTGCGCTCCATTTTGCTGGAATGGACGCCCACATCACCCAGAAGCTCCCGGTAATGCTGCTGGCGGCTTTGGTCCAGCCCCCCTCGAAGGCTTTCCTTCAGAATCCGGTGAATCTGCAGATCCGGATACCTTCTGATGGGGGATGTGAAATGGGTATAGTATCTGGCGCTAAGGCCGAAATGTCCGAGACTCTCGGGACTATAGCTGGCCTGCTTCATGGAGCGCAGAAGCACCCGGCTGATGAGGGCTTCCTCCTCCTTTCCCTCCAGCTTTTCCAAAAGCTTTTGAAGCTCCTTTGGATGAACCTGGTTGTCCTTTAAATGCAGCGTATATCCAAAGCCTGCCAGGAATGCGGCGAATGCCCGCATTTTTTCCTCCGACGGCTTTTCGTGATTCCGGTAGAGGAAGGGAAGCTGCTGCCAGTAGGCGCTCTCCGCAACGGTCTCATTGGCCGCCAGCATAAAGTCCTCGATGAGCATGGTGGCGCAGTTTCGAGCATAAAGCTGCACATCCTTCACATGCCCTCCCTCATCAAAGATGATCTTTGCCTCAGGAAAGTCAAAATTGATGGCGCCGCGGTTCATTCTGCGTTGTCTTAACAGCTTCGATAGCACAAGCATTTGTGAAAGCTTTTCCCTGTAAGGTTCATACTCCCCCAGAATCTGGGCATAGTCCTTTTCATCCGTCCTGTTTTCCAGAAGCAGCGCCACACTGTGATAGTCCATCCTCTTGTCCACCCGGATGACGCTCTCCACAAGCTCCGAATCGGTCACAGCGCCATTGGCATCTATTCGCATAATGCAGGACAGAGCCAGCCGATCCACCCCTGCATTCAGAGAGCAGATGCCATTGGAAAGCTTTTCCGGAAGCATGGGTACCACCCGGTCCGCAAAATAGACGCTGGTGCCCCGGTTCCTGGCCTCCGCGTCCAAGAGACTGTTTTCCCTCACATAGTGGGATACATCCGCAATATGAACCCCCAGCTCATACCCCTCCGGGAGAATTTTTAAGGAAATGGCGTCATCCAGATCCTTGGCGTCAACCCCGTCAATGGTGAAGGTAACCACATCCCGCAGATCCCTTCTGCCCTCCAGATCCTTCTTGGAAACCTGCTCCGGAATACTATCCAGCTCCCGAAGAACCTTTTCAGGAAACTCCACTGGAATGCCCTGGGCACGAATCACACTCATCACATCCACGCCGGGCATACGGCTGTCCCCCAGAATCTCTGTGATCTCCCCCTGGGGATTCTTTCCATATCCACCAAAATCCGTGATTCGTACAACCACCTTCATGCCGTTTTCCGCCCCCGCGGTCCCGTCCCAGGGAATAAAAATATCCCTGGCAATGTGGGGATTGTCCGGCAAGACAAAGCCAAAACCCTTCAAAGCCTCATAGGTTCCCACAATGCTGCTGTTGGCATGCTCCAGCACCCGAAGGATCCGTCCCTCCAAATGGACCCCGTCTCCCTTATCAACGACTGAGAACTGCACCCTGTCGCCGTGAAGCGCTTTCCCTGTGTATTCCTTGGGAATATAGTAATCCTGCTCCTCCCCTTCCACACTTACGAAGCCAAAGCCCCTGGCATTTCCGATAAACACCCCTGTTCTGGTGGATATCTCAGGTTCTCCATATTTTCCCTTTGATGTGATCCCTATTTTTCCATCTATCAGAAGAAGATCAAGAACATTCTTCAAACGCTCCCTGTCCTCTTTTTTCACATCCAGCAGAATAGCCAGCTCCTTCAGCTTCATGGGCTTATACTGGGGCGATGAAAATACCGCCAGAAGCGCCTCCTTCTGTCTCTTTAACTCCTCACTATCATTCATGATCTGCATTACCCCCAAAAACAAAGAAACACTCTTATGTTCTAAGAGTGTTCCCTTTCATCAAGCAAAAATTCCTAAGTTCAAAATCAATGCGATCACGATAAACAGGATACCAAGAATGGTAGTAACCTTCTCAAGAGCGCCTTCCGCGGAGCGCCCCTTGTTTTTTCCCCAATAGGTATCGGAGCCGCCGCTGACAGAGCTGGATAAACCAGCCTGCTTTCCCTCCTGCATCAGCACGATCACAGTAATAGCCAAACTTATTATAATAAAGAGAACAGTCAAAACGATTTTTATAACACCAATCACCTCTTCACACCTCCCTGCTGTAGCTTACTAAAAACACACCCCAGTATATTAGCACATTTTTTTCCATATGACAAGGGCTTTTTTCAGATATCATCCTCGCCATACGGCAGTAATTTTTAATCCTCGGCGACATCTGGAATGCCAATTGTTTCGTGTAAATTCCTATTTCTGCAGCGGAATCTGAAAGTACAGATCATACTCGTCCATGATAACCCAGCTCTCATTCTCAAAGGATTCTATACAGGGATAACCTACTTCTAAATTTTTGATGTTTAGGCTGATGGAATCCGGCAGTTTCTGGGGCATTTCAGTATCGGAATATGTATAAATGAGATAATATCCGTCGTTATACTCCTTCTCTTTATCAAAGGTAGCCTCATCATGCATGTTCAGCTCTATCGTTTGATCACTATAGTTATATGTACACTCCATGTCAAAATGCATGTCGGAGCACATCTTTACCACTGATTCATCTATTTCTGAAAAATCCCCTTTTCGCATCTGGGTTCCATCAGAATGAACCACCTGAACCAGAAACCAGCAATAGTCCGGCGCCACCAGCACTTCCTTCACCGTTACATCCAGAGCCTTAAAATCCACATAAACCTTTGTATCCGGGTCTATGCCAGTAAACCCTTCATAATGAAGGGTTTGATTTACCTGGATTACATTCTGAGAATCCGGCATTTCATCCTCCCCAAAAAAATCCAGTATATGTGCCTCCTCCTCATGCCTGCAGCCCGTCATGCTTCCCGCCAGAAGCAGCAATGCCCCTATTCTAATCAAAACACGTTGTATCCTCATCGGATTGTCCCCCTCTCTTTTTTCTGTACCTTTTGATTCCCAGAAGCACCAGCTCCGCCAATGCCAAAATCATAACCACTGGGATAATCCTCTCCCCGCTAATGATTTCTGGTCTTGCAGCCGCTGCCGCTTCCCCCTCCCCCTGAATCTCATACGCTACAGTGGCGCCATCGTCCTTCAGAAAGGCTTTCATCTCATCCAGGTCGTATTCCCGCAGGTTACGGTAATCCTGAGTTGTTAATTCCATCAGACACCACAGGGGGCTGGCCCTTATACTGAAAGCCATAATTTAATGCGCAAAGAATCTCAATTCCGATATTCTGCGTCTTTTTTTCCTCGTAGAACGCCTTGCTGCAGAGCACAAATACATAGTCCTTTGTAACCGGATCCGTGGTGTGGAGAATATGAAACTTGTATACCCCTGCGTCCGGCATCAGCTCCGGAAGCAGGTGGCAGTCCTCCATAAATTCCTCGATATATCCCATTCCGTGGAAGACCGCCCCGCCGAGAGGATCCGCTCCCGCCAGCACCTGGCCCGTCATATACTCCCCTGCTTCCGCATCATACAGGGTCAGCAGCGGCACATTTTGGACATTCCCCTCCTCCAGCTCCATTTCAATGGATTCCCCCGCGTCCTTTAACTGAATCGACACGGGATCCTCAAAGTTAAAATGCTGGTCAAAATACGCCTTCTCCATAATTATATTGATATAGGTATTTGCTGTAAATTCATACTCCTTAGGGCAATGTTCTACATAACCTGTAATGCGTTGAAAACGATAAATTCTGGTATCCTTCAGCTGCTCCGGAAGGTATTCGTACTCCTCATCCCTCAGCCAGGGTTCCTCCTCACTGCCCTGCACAAATTGTCCGATACAGGTGTAATCCGCCGGTTCCTCCTGGGCTGCCGCCCGGATGCAGCAAAAACAAAGCATCAGAAAAAGGCTCCACAGAAAGCTGTTTTTTTTCATTCTAACTACACCCCCAAAAATCAGTGTTTTCTGCTTTCAGAAATAAAATCCACTCTTCCGATCAACAGGCACCCTGCTACCAGCGCCAGGAATGCCAGAACGCCCATATAGATCACACTCTCGCAGAGCTGCAGGTTCAGTGGGTAAAGCTCCAGCAGCGCATTGAGCTCCAGATTGGGTACGCTGTGCCATGCCAGAAAAAGATGGGTTACAGGGTTGCATTTCAGCAGAAAGATATGCGTTGACAGGCCATCTGTACCCGGCAGAAGGGAAAGGATGGCATTCTCTTCCCACAAAATCAAAATACCCACACAAAGCAGCTGGAATATAATCCCTGCACAGGTTCCGGGATAACTTCCAAACCAGAGAGAAAAAAGGTTAATCAGCAGTGTAACGAAGAACAGCCAGAGAGCCAGAATCAATACCTGATACGCGCAAATCCCCCAAAACCCATGCTCCACCTTCAGGCTCCCTCTTATCTGCGCCATCAAAAGACCGCTTCCATACCAGAGGAGGGAATAGACAAGGGCTGTAAAAAATATTTTAACGGCCTCCCCTAAAAACCACACGCTTCTTTTCCTGCACCTAGAAAAAACATAGATTCCTGCAACGCAGAAATATTTAAAGACCTGTGTGCCTTCCACAATCTGGAAAAGAATGAAGGGTAAAAAGGAGATCGTCAGCTCAACCAGCCCTGCCGCAGTGATCTCAAAATACCCCAGAGAATAGTGTGTCAGGAGCGCCAAAGCAGATACATCTCCAAGCCCCGAAATCCGCAGACCCTGCACCAGACCGCAGATAAGGGCCAACGTGATGCAGTAAATTGCGTTTTTCAAAGCTGCAGTACCCCCTCCTTCATCGTATATACGTGATCTGCCAGCAGCTCTATATCCTCTCTGCTGTGACTGGCCAAAAGGATGATGGCTCCCCGCTCCTTCTCCTCCAGAATAATACGACGAACCCGCTCTATTCCTTCCTCATCCAATCCATTGGTTGGCTCGTCAAGCATAAGCACATCCGGATGCTCCATAATGGCCTGGGCTATAACCAGACGCTGCTTCATTCCAAGGGAATATTTATAATATTTTCGTCGGTCATCCGGGTTCAGCCCCACACGCTCCAGCGTATCCCTAATCTCGCCATCGGATATGCATTTTCTGTATCCAGCCAGCTTTTTCAGGTTTTTAAAGCCTGTCAGGTCGTTATACAATCCTGCATTCTCAATCACAATGCCCAGGGAAGGAAGCACCTCCATATCTCTATGTAACACGCGGTCATTATATACCACCGTACCGCGATCTATGCGCATCAGTCCGGACACAGCCCTGAAAAGCATGGTCTTTCCTGAACCATTCCGCCCCACAAAGCCGTAAACACGATGATCTGTAAGCTCCATGGAAATGTCATTGAGAATGACCTTTCCACGTATGGTCTTTCTGATTTGATTTACCGTCAGCTTCAATTTTTTCCTCCCCATTTTTACTTTGAAAGTTCCGCCGCCGGATAGGCGGCATCAATTCAGGTATGCCCAAAGAAACGGTCCCCATACATTTCAGCTTTTACTTAAAAGATGATTCAGGGGACTTTTTTACAACCCCTTCCCAAATATATTACATTCAGATTGACTTTTTCTCATAGAATCATTTACAATAACAGGATAATGCAGCAAATCATTCCCAAAAGCCCCGTGCGTAATATTTTTTAAGGAGAGCCCTAACGTGAAAAAATTCGATATAAAAAAAACTGCCGAAAGGCTTTCTAACCAGATCACAGCCCTGCCCACCCAGGAAATACAGACCTACGCCGGAAGCACCTCCTTCTTTTTATTGCTGGCAGCCATCCCCCTGACCATGTTTCTCCTGGCGCTGATGCAGTATACTCCCCTGGCCAGAATAAATTTAAAGGAACATATCAGCCTTTCAGTCCCAAGTACGATCAAACCCCTGGTGGATGAGATTTTAAAGGATATAGAAAGCAATGGCTCCGCCACCCTTCTTTCTGTCAGCGTTGCCACCGCTGTCTACACAGCAACCCGGGGTGTATTTTCTCTCATGAAAGGGATGAATGTGATGTTTGGAGTAAAGGACAGCAGAAAGCCCCTTCTGAAATGGATCATTGCCGGAATCTATACCCTTTTGACGGTGCTGCTTCTGATTTTGACAGCAATCCTTCTTGTGCTGGCGGATTCTTTGCGCAGATTAATCACCGACATCTTTCCTCGGATTACAGCCCTTGTGGAGTTTATCATCAATATCCGCATGGTGACGATGATCACCATCATGATCTTTTTCTTTGTGCTGATCTACCTGGTATTGCCAAACCGCCATTCGAGAATGCTTGAACAGCTTCCCGGCGCCATATTTTCCGCTCTGGGCTGGGTGATCTCCTCCTGGGCCTTTTCCTTCTATCTGGAGCATTTTGCTAATTACTCCCAGATTTACGGTAGTCTTACCACCATCATCGTTGCCATGATCTGGATGTACATGCTGATCAGCATCCTGTTTGTGGGGGCAATGGTGAACGTTTTATGGCACAATCTGTTTATAGAAAATAAACGGGGCCGATCCTCCTGATCGGCCCCGTCATTCTTATAATTGGTTATTTCGGACTTAACAGCCACTGTTCACACTACATTCCTTCAAATCTCTCCTGACAAATGGCTTTACGCTCTCAGCTCAATATCCAGCTCATTCTTCAAGGCTCTGAGAATCTTGTCCACAAATTTCTGAATTGTTTCTGCATCAAAAGGCTCATCCTTTGGCTGAAAGGTTACAGTGAAAGTCATACTCTTCTTGCCCGCAGGAATCTGACCGCCCTCATATACATCAAACAGTCTGATATCCCTGATATATTTGTTTGCCTTTCTGATGCAGTCTGCTACCTGTCCATAGGTGATATTCTTATCCATCACAAAGGCCAGATCCCTGGTCTCCTCCGGAAACTTACAAAGCGGAGTAAATACCCTCTTCTTTCCATACCACTTTGAGAGCTTCTCCAGATCCAGCTCCATAATCCATGCGCTGGTGCGCATATTCAGTTCATTCTGAACATCATAGGCCACCTTTCCAAAATATCCAAGCTCCTCTCCTTCACAAGAAACAGTGACCGCCTGATAGGGATGGAGGAAGGACTTCTGCACGGCTGCATAGCTAAAACGGATATCCATACTCTCCGCGATACCCTCAGCAATGGCCTTCATGGTATAAAAGCTTTCCTCATTTCCGAAAATACCCACGCATAAAGTATCCCGCTCCTTGGGGTATTCCGTCAAAGGCAGCTCCTTCGGAATAAAGATCTTTGCCACCTCAAAAAGTCTTCCACCAAGGATTCCCTGCTTTTCGTTTCTGGAAATGGCGTTCAGCATGGAGGCAGCCAACGTGGTTCGCATCAACGACAGATCCTGGTTGATGGGATTTAATATTCTGATGGCCTTTCTCTCCGGCGCATCCTCCGGAAGCTTTAAGAGATTCAAGTCCGAGGGAGAAAAGAAGGAGTAATGCATACACTCATTTATTCCCAGGGCACACAATGTCTTCTTTAACGCAAGCTCCCCTTTCTGCTGCACTGTATATCCCCCCATGGTTACCTGAGCCGAAGGCATAAAGGTGGACTGGATATGGTCGTAGCCATAGATTCGGATTACCTCCTCCGCCACATCCGGGTAACGCTCAACATCCCCTTCTCCCTCAGGAAGCATGTCTTCCCGGTATGCAGGGATCTGAAGGGTAAGCGTATCCCCATCAATCTGGGGCTGGAAATTCAGACGTCTCATAATATCACAGATATCCTCTGTGGGAACAGTGATTCCCAGCACACTGTTCACCTTGCTGACACTCACCTTCATGGGGGTGGGGTCTATGGAATTCCCAGTGTTAATGTCCACATGGGTGGAGGAAACCTTTCCGCAGCCCAGCTCCTTCACTAGATGGAGGGCCCGCTTCATTCCAAGGACTGTTGAATACTCGTCCACTCCCTTCTCATATCTGGCACTGGAGTCAGAGCTCTTTCCCAGAGCCCTGGCAGTCTTTCTGATGCTGTCCCTGGCAAATTTTGCGGACTCAAACATGACAGCTTCAGTGGTATCGCGGATCTCAGAATTCAGTCCCCCCATTACACCAGCCAGAGCCACCGGCTTCACCCCGTCACAAATCACAAGGTTTGCCGGGGTCAGTGAAAACTCCTGCCCGTCCAGGGTAACAATTTTTTCTCCCTCTGCGGCTCTTCGCACCTGGATCCTGTTCCCCTCCAGATAGGAATCATCAAAAGCATGCATGGGCTGGCCAATTTCCTTTAACACAAAATTGGTGATATCCACGATATTGGAGATGGAGGATATTCCAACTAAAGCCAGGCGGCGTCTCATCCATGCGGGAGACTCCCCGATCTTCACATCATATACATAATGAGCGGAATATCTGGGACATAAATCCGGCGCATCCACCGCAACCCCAAAGCCCTCCTTCTGAACTGCTGTTTCTGTGTAGTCCGTCGGAGGCATTTTCAGCTCCTTGTCCAAAACTGCTGCAACCTCCCTGGCGATACCCAGAATACTCTGGCAGTCCGGTCTGTTAGCGGTAAGCGCAATGTCAAAAAGCCAATCATCCAGCCCCAGGAGGTGCTTGACGTCCCCACCAATCTCCGTATCCTCCGGCAGCACCAGAAGACCATTATATCCCGCTCCGGGGTACAGATCCTCTGTCAGTCCAAGCTCCACGCCGGAGCAGAGCATACCACAGGATTCATAGCCCCGCAGCTTCCCCTTTTTAATGGTTGCGGTTCCTTCAACGGTCTTGTGATCCTTTCCGGTGGCGTAGACGGTGGCTCCCACCAGAGCCAGGGGATAAATCCCTCCCGCCTTTACATTATCTGCACCGCAGCACACCTGCATGGTTCCGTGGGAACCTGCATTGACCTGACAGACACTCAAATGGGTGTCGGGGATGGGTTCACAGCTTTCTACATAGCCGGCCACAATCCCGCTGACATCCTTTCCCAGCTCATATTTTTCCTCCACCTCAAAGCCGGCGTCAAAAAGCTTTTTCTCCAGCTCATCCGGCGTTACGTCAATATCCACATAATCCTTCAACCAACTCAATGGTACGATCATAATTGAACCTCCGTCACCTGATTATTTCTCATTGAGCTGCTTCAGCACCCGCAGATCGGAGTTGAACAGCAGCTTGATGTTGTTGATACCGTATTTCAGCATTGCAGTGCGCTCCAAGCCGATGCCAAAGGCAAAGCCGCTGTATTCCTCAGAATCAATACCGCAGTTTTCAAGCACTTTCTTATTAACCACACCGGCGCCTAGGATCTCAATCCAACCAGTGCCCTTGCAGAGGCTGCAGCCCTTGCCCCCACACTCGAAGCAGCTGCAGTCCACCTCTACCGAGGGCTCGGTAAAAGGGAAGTAGGAGGGTCTTAAACGGGTTCTGGTTCCCTCGCCGTAGACCTTCTGAACAAATACATCCAACATGCCCTTTAGATCTCCCAGGGTAATTCCCTTATCCACAACAAGTCCTTCCATCTGGCTGAACATGGGTGAATGGGTGGCATCGTCATCGGAACGGAACACCTTTCCGGGAGATAAAATCTTGATGGGGGGCTGCTTTTTCTCCATTACATGGATCTGGCCTGCAGAGGTTTGGGTGCGGAGCAGAAACTCCGGTGACAGGTAAAAGGTATCCTGCATATCCCTTGCAGGATGATCCTGAGGGGTATTCAGGGCAGTAAAGTTGTAATAATCCGTCTCAATCTCCGTGCCCTCATAAATCTCAAAGCCCATGGCGGCAAAAATATCGATCAGCTGGTTTCGGACCAACGTGATGGGATGAAGGTTTCCAATCCGGGCAGGCTCCGCAGGAATGGACAGGTCAATCTTCTCGCTCTCATAGCGGCGCTGCAGCTCCAGCTCCCGCATTTTCTCCTCCATCTGCGCAAAGCGTTCAAAAGCCCACTCCTTTAACTGATTCACGGCCTTGCCATAGCTTGCCCGCTCATCCGATTCAAGTTCCCGCATGCCCTTCATGAGCTCGCTGAGCTTACTCTTTTTTCCCTCCAGATAAACGTTCTTAAACTCGTAAAGCTCCTTAGAATTTTTGAGGGTATCCAATTCCTCTTCAATCCTTGCCTTCAGAACAGAAAGGCTGTCCCATAAAACATTTTTCTCCTCCATATGGTTCTCCTGCTTTCTCAATTGATTAATCACAAGCCAAGGACGGCTCTGTTAACAAAATTGTCCGGGGGCACAATTTACACAATAAAAAGTCCCATAGCATCCATGCTATGGGACGAAGTATTCCGCGGTACCACCCATGTTCAGAGATCAAAAATCCCCTGCGCTCTCTCCGCCTTAATGCGGCAGCCACATCCGCTTACTCTAAAAATCTTAGCTTTCACGGAAAACTCCAATGCTGAAATTCATCCCCAGGCGACGGACACACTCCCACCTACCGCATGTCTCTCTGAACTATCGCTGCTGCAGACTACTTACACATCTTCACAGTCAAAGGCATTATACAGACATTTTAAATAAAAGTCAAGTTCCCTGTAAAACTATTTCCATAAACCGGGATTATTCCCATGCAATCAAACGCCTCCGTATACATGCACGGGCAATTTTCCCATCCAGTATCAGAGCCTTCCGCCCTCGTTCTTCAGAACCACCTCCCCATGCTTCTTATAGATACTCCCTGCAGGAATCACGCCCCGTACCGAGGACAGGGGATAGATGTTGGTGCTGCGCCCAACAATTGTTCCTGGATTTAAAACCGATCCGCATCCAACCTCCACATAATCCCCCAACATGGCTCCCACTTTCTTTCTACCGGTTTCATGACATGTATCCCCATCTTTCACCACAACCATCGTTTTGTCGGACTTCACATTGGAGGTGATAGAACCCGCACCCATATGGGAAAAATAGCCCAGAATAGAGTCTCCCACATAATTATAATGGGGCACCTGTACATGGTCAAATAAAATTACATTTTTCAGCTCCGTGGAATTTCCCACCACACAGTCCTTTCCCACCAGGGCATTTCCACGGATAAACGCGCAGTGACGCACCTCCGTTCCTGCATCGATCAGGCAGGGGCCCGTAATGCTGGCAGTGGGGGCGATGACTGCGGTTTTATGGACCCATACCTGGGACTTAATCTCAGAGAAATCTTCTCCCAGCTTTTCACCCAGCTTCTGGATAAAGGAACCAATTTCAGGCAGAGCCTCCCAGGGCCAGGTTTTATCCTCAAACAGGCTGGAAGCTATGGTATGATTCAAATCAAATAATTCTGTTATACGGACGCTCATTGCTAAACCTCTTATATTTTTTAATGTTGGAGCAGAGACCTTTATGTATACTCTATACGAAAGAGCCGCTCCTATTTATAATATTCCCTGATGGGGTAAAAACGCTGCATAATGGACTGGGGCGCATCCATTTCCTTCACATTTTTTACCCGGTTGCAGATAAAGACATACAGCTTGTTCATATACTCCTGGGGGGTAATGGAACCATCTGCAACCATGGAAAGCCCCTTTTCCCAGCTTGCGGTCATCTCTGCATCCAGCATCTTGGGCATGGAGGCCAAAACCACCTCATATACCAGCTCTCCGAAATGCGTAGGAGTAATGATTTGTGTTTTTGAATTTAGGGTCAGGTATTTAATGCTTATCAGCTTTTTTAATATCTCCGCTCTGGTGGCGCTTGTTCCGATACCGCAGCTCTTAATCTGCGCCCGCAATTCCTCATCCTCGATGAGCTGCCCCGCATTCTCCATGGCAAGGATGATGGAACCGGAGTTGTACCTGCTTGGGGGGGACGTCTCCCCCTCCTTGATATCAAATCCGGACACCGACAGCTTCATCCCCTTTTTCAGCCCCTCCAGCTGTTTGAGCAGCTGCGGACTGTTTTTGATATCCTGTATTTCCTCCTCTTTGTCCTTTTTGGAGGGAGCTTTGGGAATGCCGGCACATTTTAAGTACCCTTCCTTCTCCAAAGCCTTAAAGCTGGCATAAAAAAGCTCCAGATGGGGATCCTTTGAAGGCATTTTCACACAAATCATATATTTTCTGTATTCCGCAGGAGGATAAAATATGCTGAGAAACCTGCGAACAATCATCTCATACACCCCTTTTGCAGTTTGATTCAGACTGTTATAGGTCCCCAACCCCTGCCCTGTGGGAATGATGGCATAATGATCCGTGATCATCTTATCGTTGGTGTATTTTGTGTTGGCAATGGTTTTATATGTTCCCATCTGCAAAACCTCATCTGCAAAGGCAGCCATGGGGGCAAATCCCCTTAACCCACGGATATTCCGGTCAATTACCTTTGCCACTGCAGACGACAGAACCCTCGCATCGGTTCTGGGGTAGGTCACCAGCTTTTTTTCATACAGTTCCTGGATAATGGCCAGCGTTTGATCCGGGCTGATCTTAAAACGCTTTGAGCAGTCGTTTTGTATCTCCGCCAGATTATACAGAAGAGGGGCATTCTTTTTTTCCTTTTTTCGTTCTATGGAGACAATCTCCGCCTCCATAGGATTATGGGCTGAAAGAACGTCCAGCAGTTTTTGCGCATCCTCCCGCTTTAAAAACCCATTTTCCTTATAAATGCCGGGGAACTGAAAAAACATGCTTTCCTTACCCACCCGCCATTCAGCAGCAAAGCCTCCGGATTCCAGGAAAACATTGGCAGATACCTTATAAAATGTAGTTTTTACAAAGGAGCGGATTTCACGCTCTCTTCGCACCACCATCCCCAGCACACAGGTCATGACGCGTCCAACAGACAGCACCGCCCTGTTCGTGTGAAGATAGGAGGAAATCACCGGGCCGAAACGCAGGGTCAGAAGCCTGGAAAAATTGATGCCCATTAGGTAATCCTCCTGAGCCCGAAGATATGCAGAAGCACTGAGATGGTCATATTCGGACAGATCCTTTGCCTCTCTTATTCCCCGCTGGATCTCCTCCTCCGTCTGGGAATCAATCCAGACTCTTTTCCGTTTCTTCCCCTGAACATGGGCCTCCTGTTCCACCAGACGGTAGATATATTCCCCTTCCCGCCCAGAGTCCGTACAGACATAGATGGTATCCACATCCGGCCGATTTAAAAGTCCGGAAACAATTTCAAACTGTTTCCGGACATTTTCGATCACCTCATACTTGTATTCCTTTGGAATAAAGGGTAGTGTGGAAAGACTCCACCGCTTCAGCTCAGGAGAATATTTATCCGGATAGCTCATGGTGATCAGATGCCCCACGCACCAGGTGACAACAGAATCCGCAGATTCCAGATAGCCGTCACGGCGGGCTCCGCTAATTCCCAGAGCCTTTGCAAATTCCTGGGCTACGCTGGGTTTCTCAGCAATATATAAACTCTTTCCCATTGAATTACCTACTCATCATCCTCATCATAGTCCTTCCACTCCCTGGCTCTTCGCTCCCGCCTGTGAAGCTCCTCTCTGGCAGTCATGGAAAAATAACCGTAAACTACCACACCGCCAATCAGCAGCACCATAAAAATGACTGCTCCAATCTTAGCTGCGGTGCTTCCTCCTTCCTGATGAAGGACCCGTTCCACGGTCTCTGGTTCCTGGGCATTCTGCGTCGTCTGACCATCGCCTGCTCCAGAAAACCCCATGGGCCAGGTCTCCTCAGGACTGCTTTCAGCCGCATCCGAAATAGTTTCCACAACACCCTCCGTGCTTTCAGATACATCCTCTGAGGATAATTCTTCTGTAGAAATTTCCTCCGTGGTGCGTTCCTCCTCTGACTGCTGGGACGTATTTTCCGGAGCAGCCGGCGCTTCCGTAATCACAGGCGCCTCTGTGGCTGCCGGGACTTCCGGAGCGGCGGGAACCTCCGGCACAGGCTCCGTTCTATTTTCCTGGGGCTGAGGTTCCTCCGGCAAGGTCTCCATTTCCGTGTCTGAGGCTTCTGTCGGCGCCTCCTGGGCGGAGGATTCCGTCTCTCCTGGAATATCATTGCCACTGTCATCAATCAGGGTATCCAAATTAGTGGCCAGAATTGCACTTCCATTCACACATACGAACAGCATACACAATACCAGCAAACAAAGGCATGGTATTCGTTTTTCAAATTTGTACTTTCTCATAGCAGCACCTATCATCATATAACTGTCACCGGCTTTCCGCTTCTTCATTGCAAAAATAAAGCAACAGCTCCACAAAACGACTATAGCTTAATTTACCGTCTGTTATACCATTTACCTTCAGGGATGTATCAACCAACACATCTGATAATGCGCTCAACACGTCAGTGCTTACCAACGCCTGTTTCTCCACCTGCTCCCAGGCCTCCTGGCTCAGGAATACATCATCCAACCTGGTTTCATCTCTGCGAGCAGTCAATGCGTAGCCTTCACAGGCGGGATTGCTATAAATCGTCACTTCCATATAATCCAGGGCTGTCAGCAATCCGCTGTAACGGAAAAAAGCATTTTCTGAGCGAAGACAGGCCATGATACCTAGGCCGTTTGCCTCATCCTCTCTGATATATCCCTTTAAATGCGCCAGCTCATGACACATGGTGACGGGATCGTTAATCTCCATCATCAAGCTGTTAATATTTGCCTCCAAGGTCAATGGAAAATAGTATCCGGAAATATACTGTTGGCTGAAAAAGGCGGACAAGCCCATTTGCTTTGGCTGAGGATAAAATCCGGATAAGAGCGGAAATATATCAGATAAACCTCTCATCTGGCAAATGGCCTCTGCTGAAATATCAATGTCACTGCAGGGATTTCCCCCATCATCTCTTGGGACCTGATCCGCCAATGTATTGGCCTCCTGGACGAACCGATTATACAACGCAACCAGTTCCGATGCCTCATAGTCGCTGCCATCCGGGAAAATCTGTTCATTAATACTGGTTGTATGATACAGCAGCAACCAGTTAGTTGTCAAGATAAACAATATAACCAGGAGATACGCAAAAAAGCTCCGAAAAACATGCCGGGTGATCCCCCAGATCCTGCCCTTAAAAAAAACGGACATGATTCCCATGCACAGCAGAACTAAAATCCATGTAAAAGAAAACACAAGAAAAATATCTCCTACCGCAAAAGGAAACATCCCCCAAAATCTTCCCCAAGTATTCAGCTCCAATGGAAGGATATAGCGTACGAAGGCATCACTAAAGCTCCTGCTGCTCCAGGCAAGCACATTAAACAGAATGATCAGCACTGCCATAAAGATGCAAAAGCTCTTGTAGGTTATATGTATGGTTTTTCTCTTTTTCTTCTTTGCCATAGCCCTCCTGATTATGAAAAAACCCCAGTTTCCACATAAAGGAAAATGGGGTCTACCTGCGGATGGAGGGACTCGAACCCTCACGATGTCGCCACCGGCAGATTTTGAGTCTGCTGCGTCTACCATTCCGCCACATCCGCATACGTGTCCTGTCGCAGAACAAGACACATTTTAGCATAATTATAAATGTTTTTCAAGCACTTTTTTCATTTCGTCTATGCAAAAAGCTTCTCAGGATATACACCCTCCGCAATCAACTTCTTGAAGGCATCCATTACAGATTTCTTGTCCTCAGCATAGGTTACACCAAACCATTTATCTCTGGTTTCAAGTACAGTAACCTCCGCCTTGCCCTCTTTCAAAAGCTCGTCCACAATACT
>CALWLH010000073.1 GCA_944381475.1 uncultured Lachnospiraceae bacterium
TATCATCTGCCCTTTTAATCTGTATTGCCATGTTTGCCGCTATTGCAATCGGGGATTTGTTTGCTGCGGGCGAAGTCGTGTTTATCATGGCGATTGGCGCGCTTTTAGAGGAAGCTACTACAAACCGGGCGAAAAAGGGTCTCAAAAATCTGATCAGTCTTACACCGACAAAAGGACGCAGGCTAAAGGACGGGAAAGAAGAAATAATACCGGCAGAGGAAATCCGGCAAGGAGATGTTCTGCGTATTCTGCCCGGTGAAACGATCCCGGTTGACGGAACAATCATAAATGGCGAAACCTCAGTTGACCAGTCTATTATGACGGGAGAATCCCTGCCGGTTGACAAAGGCGTGGGAGAAGAAGTTTTTTGCGGAACCATCAACCGCTTTGGTTCGATTGATATTTCAGCAACAAAAGTAGGAGAAAACAGTTCTTTGCAAAAGCTGATCCGTATGGTGCAGGACGCAGAGAATAAACAGGCACCTATGCAGAGAATAGCTGACAGAGTGGCAAGCTGGCTGGTTCCCGTTGCCCTGCTGATCGCAATTCTGGCCTATGTATTTACCGGGAATATTGTTACCGCAGTCACTGTGTTGGTTGTATTCTGCCCCTGCGCCCTTGTATTAGCAACGCCTACCGCAATTATGGCGGCAATCGGGCAGGCGACAAAGCATGGCGTGATTATCAAGTCCGGCGAAGCCCTTGAGAAAATGGGGAAAGTGGACACGATTGCTTTTGATAAAACCGGCACTTTAACCTATGGCCGCTTAGATGTCAGCGATATGATTTCTTTTGATGAATCAATCAGTGAGGCAGACCTGCTTTCCCTGGCCGCTTCCGCTGAAGCCAAGAGTGAACACCCACTGGGAAAGGCGATTGTGGCGTATGCAAAGGCAAAAGAAGTGACATTGATGGAATTAACTGCTTTCAGAATGACTACCGGCAAGGGAATTTTTGCGGAGGTGGACAACCGCGGGCTGCTTTGCGGCAACGAGAAATTTCTCACTGAAAACGGAGTTTCGATTGATAATAAGGTGCAATCCGCTTTGGAACGGTTGCGTACACAGGGGAAAGCCTCTATCCTCGTAGCGGAAGGTCAAAAATGTATCGGCGTTATCGCGCTTTCTGATGTACTGCGCCCGGAAGCGAAAGACATGGTTTCCCGTCTTTCAGATATGCACACCCGTACTGTTTTACTTACCGGTGACCATCAAAAAACGGCTGATTATTTTGCGCAGCAGGTTGGTATCTCCGAAGTCCGGGCGGAACTTCTGCCGGAAGAAAAGGTGTCAAGCATTGAGAAATTGCAGGCGGAGAATCACAAGGTTTGCATGATCGGCGACGGTGTCAACGACGCGCCGGCCCTGAAAACGGCTGATGTAAGCGTAGCAATGGGAAGCATGGGAAGCGACATTGCCGTTGACGCCGCAGATGTGGCCCTGATGAGCGATGATATTTCAAAAATCCCCTATTTGAAGCGGCTCTCTAATGCAACGGTTAAGACGATCAAAGCCAGCATTACCCTGTCTATGGGTATTAACTTTGCAGCAATAGTGCTGTCGCTCATGGAAGTGTTGACACCCACTACCGGGGCGCTGGTGCACAATGCGGGTTCCTGCTTCGTTGTGCTGATTGCCGCCCTGCTTTACGATAGAAAATTCGAGTAACTTATATAGCAAAGCCAGTCAATGGTCAAGATGAACGGCGCCTATTCCCCCATCGAGTATAAGAAGCCGGCCAGTCCGCCTCCAATACAGAGAATCTGTTTCAAGCTGGCGGAAATCTTTGGCACAACGGCGGACATGCTTTTACTTTTCTATAGACAAAAAAGCGATTATCGTTTATTATCGAATTATTAATTGGATATTTGAAAGGGTAAGAGAACGATGAAAAAAAGACTACTGCCGGTGCTGCTGACAGTCAGCTTGGCGATATCCATCAGCGGCTGCAATAGGAGTGGGGAACCCTCGGTAGATACAGCGCAGGAGGCCAGCGGATCATCAGAGGCGGAGGAGGATACAGAAGAAATCTCACAGGAAAGCGTGGAGCAAGGTTCCCAGGCTAGCGCGGAAGAGGCTCCGCCGGAAAGCACAGGGCAGACGGAGGAAACCACGGAGGCAGAAAACATGGGTTATGAGGAGGAGAAGCCTGTGGAAGAGATGGTTTATGAGGCAGAGGACGCCCAGCTTTACGGCGCACTGCGTATATCCAGTGACAGGGCGTGCTCCGGCGGGAAGGTCGTGGAAAATTTCGCAAGCGAGACCGATTACATTTGCTTTGATATTGAAATCGCCGCCGATGGAATGTACGACATCACCTTTGTATCCTCCGGCATAGGCTCCTATAAGGAAAATAATACGATCGTGGATGGAATACCCATCGGCGTATTTACCAGTGAAAAAGACAAATTTAGCGAGAGTGTCATTCCAAGCATCAGTCTCACAGAGGGCAGTCATGAGCTGAAGATTACTCCCTCCTGGGGATGGATGAGGCTTGACTGTGTAAAAATCACGGCTGCGGAGGGCATAAAGGATGATATCTACACGGTGGATGATACACTGATCAATGAGAATGCAGATGAACGGGCGCGGGCCCTCTTTACCTACCTCTCAGAATGCTATGGGGAATACATCCTTTCCGGGCAGGTCTGCGATGGCGGGATAAACGGCTTGGAGTTCAGCGCAATTTATGAGGAAACTGGAAAGTACCCTGCGATTTTGGGCCTGGACATGATGGACTATACTCCCTCAAGGGTGGAGCTTGGCACAAAAAGCAATGCTGTGGAGCGAGCCATTGAGTTTAACGAGATGGGTGGAATCGTCACCTTCTGCTGGCACTGGAACGCACCCACGGCGTATATGAAGAACGGCACGGACGAGAACGGCAACCCTCGCTGGTGGGGGGCATTTTATACCGCAAACACCGATTTTGACACCGAAAAGGTAATGAATGGCGAAGCTCAGGAGGGGATGGCGTACATTGACCGGGACATAGAGGAGATTGCCCGCCAGCTAAAACGCTTAGAGGAGGCGGGGGTACCCGTTCTCTGGAGACCCCTTCACGAGGCCTCGGGCGGTTGGTTCTGGTGGGGCGCAAAAGGCGCGGAGGCGTATAAAAAGCTGTGGATTTATCTCTACCAGGAGCTTACCTATACCTATGGGTGCAACAATCTCATCTGGGTGTTTAACGGTCAGAATGACGAGTGGTATCCCGGAGATGAGTATGTTGATATCATCGGCGAGGACATCTACCCTGGCGAGCGGGTGTACTCCCCCCAGACTGCCAGGTTTAAGCAGGCGGTGGATTACACTGACGCCAATAAGATCATTGCCCTGACAGAAAACGGCTGCGTTTTTGACATTGACCAGGCTTGGGAGGCCAACACCAAGTGGCTTTGGTTTTGCACATGGTGCGGGGATTTTGTGCTAAACGGCTCCTCCTACAGCGAGAGATACACGGAGCTTGAAATACTGCAAAAGGCCTACTCCAGCCCCTATGTGATCACACTGGAGGAGCTGCCGGAGCTGTATTAAAAATTGTGATACAGGTGTCAAAAGGGGGCTGTGAAAAAATGAGAAATCACTTCTTCACAGCCCCATACCAAATTGTTAGACATAATTGAGTAGGGGGATTATATTCCCCCTATTCGATTGCAACAAGGTGCGCCTGGCGGCGCACGTTTCTTAAGGGAGAAAATCCCAAATCTGCCCTGTAGTGGGAAGAAGTAAGCCAGCGGCAAGGGTGTCCGCCGTAAGGTGAAGGAAGCCGGATATTACGGAACGCTCTGAAAGGAGTAACCGTTACAAGGCGGTCAAATAGGCATTAAGTAAAGAAAGACTGATAAACTGGGGCTTCTATGATTTAGCCACGGCTCCTACTCAATCATATCCGAATAACCTGTTAACGATCTGAATAACCGATTTCCTCCACTTTGCCGGTGCATGCGTAAATGACGCATATACAATAAATTTCCATGGAATCCCTTTCGCCGTAAAGCTCGATATGGTATACCTGACCGATCTGAGCGGTTGTCAGGGTTACGGCATCTTCAGAGAAATCATAGGACATCTCCAGATCTTTTCGTTCTTCGCATATTGTGTTGTAAGCGATATCGTATGCCTCCTGCGGGGTTATAATTTCTTCATTTTCCGGAAAATCCAGTACCCGCTCAGAAAAGGCTGCTGAAAACAATGTTCCGTTTGTATAATAAACAAAATACCCCTCTGCTCCGGTTTCTCGTCCGTTATTTTTTTCGGTAACGGTGATCCGGTAGAAATTTCCATCCTCTGTCACCTCAGTGTCAAGATAATACTTTATATCTACATATTTTTCCAGCTCTGTCTCTGCGCTATCAGTTACGATGCCGATATCTCTCCTGGCAGTGGTCAGGTGTTCTTCTGCCTCCTTCGCTGCATCTGCGGTCAAAGCGATTGCAATAATGTTTTCTCCCTTTGCGTCGGTCTGGATTTCCCAGTCACCTGAAGAATATTGCAGAGGCGATTCGTCATCGCCTGGCAACACTTTCCCCTCAAATTTTACATCGTCAAAATACTGGTTTAACAGCTCTGTTCCGTTCTGAGACGCCGCATATATTCTGGTCCAAGGAAAAACCGGATGGGATTCGACGTAAACCCGTCCAAAGAACCCTGCGGCAAAGCATAAGAGAGCCAGGCCTGTGATAAGGATTATTTTACCTGCTTTTTTCATATGATCCCTCCATTCCATCATGTATGTCTCAGGTAATAATCACCGTAACCTGTGATTTGATAGGAATCTGCACCCCAATAATTGCCGGATGTACACATCCCCCTGAATGTTGTATATGCAAGAGCCATTGATTGTGAAACAGTATAGCCCTGTGTCATATTGGTGATCGCAATCAGGTTAAATTGGTGGATACCATTGGTTGTTGAACTGGCAGAAATGTTTTCTTTAAATGAAACTACTGTCCTTACCCCCTTTTTTGTCAGCTCATAAGGTAAGAAACCATATGTTGAGCTTTGTGCTCCAGCTTTACAGGCTGACAGATAGAGCAGCTTTGCGGATAACGTGTCTGTCCATGAAGCAACTGTTGTACCATATACTTTTTCGGTAGAAGAAAGGGTGACATATCCAGTGCTGCCGTGAGAATGAAGCAGTACTACTTCTCTGTTTTGCAGAGATTTTTTAAAGGTGGCAGCTGATGCGTCAACGTGATATGAAGAGATATTGTACCCTATTCCGGCATTCAGGACCTGTTGTACTCCTGCTTCTGCAATTCCTGAAACGAAATCTGAACGGTAATAGCCGGCGATGGTTTTGGAAACGTATGCCTCCGCACTTATTACGCCGAGAAACATTGAGGCTATACAAATTATACAAACAGTGAAACATAGTCTTTTCTTTTTGCACTTATTCTTATTCTTGCTCATAAAATCGCTCCTATATGATAATAATGCTTTTAATTGAATGCAAAGAGATATAATAAAATAGCGATACATTATTATAATAGAATTATACAGCATGAAAGAAATATAGTCAATATCTTTACCTAAATTTTAATTTTTGCGTATGGTAAAAAAACTCTTGACATTTCCCACGCAAACGGTTATAATCGCAAACATCCGATTTCGTAATATATGATTTCGGACTAAAATACAGGAAAGCGTTCAGCTAAGGAGGTTTGATATGGCTTGGAATCCACAGGCGCAGGATACACTGGCGGCATACCGGGAGGCCACCAGGCAGATGGACTATGTGTACTCCATGTTTTCCAGGTCCTGCGGGCTGTCGGAGGCGGAATATTGGTCTTTGCTTCTCATCTATGAGGGGGTGGGCACCCAAAGTGAAATCAGTGAGCGCCTGTTCTTTAGTAGGCAGACATTAAACTCCGCCTTTAAGCTGCTAAAAAAGAAGGGGCTGATCCGTTTAGAGCCTATGGAGGAAAATTTAAGGTCCAAGCAGACCTTTCTCACCGAGGAGGGAAGGGCCTTTGTGGAAAAATTTGTGGTGCAGATGCACAAAATAGAGGAGAAGGCCTGGGAGCAGATGGGGGAGGAGGAGCGAAGGCTTTTGACAAGCCTGACCCAGAAGATGGGAAGCCTTATCTTACAGGAGCTTAAGAACCAGGAAAAAACTGAAAACTAAATATGCTGTTCATCGGAGGTTTGCGGCCGTAGCCGCAGCGACCGGAGAAGATGTCGAGTGCGCTCGGTTATTGAAGGATAACCGGGCGTTTTTTATGCGATAAGCCCATCAAGCGGCCGCCATGCTAGCATGAGCGGACATTTGATGGGCAAGTATAGCGAGCAGCTTTGCTGCGAGCTGTGCGACATCGCAAATCGAGTAGGGGGCTCTTTTTCCCTACTCGATTGTTTATTTTTGCCGGAGAATTGCCAGGGTGCGCCTGCGCTTGGCGATCAGACTATGAAAGGATGGTACAAAATATGAAATTGATCATGCAATTTTTAAAACCCCACTGGAAGCTGTTGGGGCTGACGATCATTTTGATGATTGTGGATGTGACAGGGGCTCTGGTAATCTCTACCTTTGCCGCAGAAATGCTTAATCTTGGAACCTCGGGGGCAGCCATTGAGGTGCTGTTAGACACTGGAATAAAAATGGCCGCAGCATCCCTGATCTCCAGTATCTGTGCGATTTTGGGAGGCTATACCTGCGCGGCTCTGTCTGCCCAGGTGGGCAAGGACATGCGGATGGCTCTCTACGAGAAGTCCTTAAAGCTGTCCATCTATGATTTCCGTCACTTCGGAACCGCCTCCATCACCACCAGGACGGTGTCGGATGTGACTACCATTCAGTATGCCCTCACCAGCTTCATCCAGATGGTGCTGCCCGTGCCGGTAATCTTTGTAGTTGCCCTGACGCTGGCCTTCAGGCTGGATACGGAAATGGGATGCATTTTGCTGGCGGTGGTTGCGGTGGTTTTTGCGCTTGCCATGCTGATTATGAAAAGCGCGGCGCCGTTGTTTAAACGGCTGCAAAAGCTCCTGGACCGGATGACCACCATTCTCCTGGAGAACATCACCGGCGTGCGGGTGGTAAGGGCCTTTAACAACGAGGCAAGGGAAGAAAAGCGCATGGGGGAGGCCTTCTCCAGCTATGCGGATACATCCATCAGGGCAAACCGACGTTTTGCAAACCTGGACGGTCTTTCCTTCCTGTTTATCAATTTCTTTGTGGTTATGGTTTACTGGCTCAGCGGCGGACGGATCAGCGCCGGAAAGCTGCAGATTGGTGATATTACCGCTGTGATCGGCTATGCCATGATGGTGCTTTTTTTTCTGATGATGGCGCAGATGGTCATCCTCACCATGCCCCGGGCATTGGAGTGCCGTCAGCGTGTCCGGACTGTTCTGGAGCATACGCCGGAGATCCAGGATCTGGTTTCGGAGGATGGGCAGCTGCAGGAGAGCGCCGGTCAGGAGGTCTTGGCCTTTAAGGATGTCTCCTTCCGCTTTGCGGATGCCGAGGAAGATACTCTCAGCCATCTGGAGTTTGTCTGCAAGCGTGGAGAAACCACCGCTATCATCGGCGGTACCGGCAGCGGCAAGTCCACCATCGCCTCATTGATTTTGCGCTTTCATGATGTGAGCGCCGGCTCCGTATGCCTAAACGGATGTGATGTGCGCCGGATGACCCAGCACCAGCTGCGGGATCACCTGGCCTATGTTCAGCAAAAGGCCTGGCTCTTTTCCGGAACAATCCGGGAAAACCTGGCCTACAGCAATAAAAATGCAGCGGATGAGGAGCTGATGCATGCGGCAGATGTGGCTCAGGCGGGGGAAATTATCCGCTCCCTGCCGGAGGGGCTTGATTCCTTTGTGGCCCAGGGAGGCACGAATTTTTCCGGAGGGCAAAAGCAGCGCCTATCCATCGCCAGGGCTCTTGTAAAAAAAGCCGGATTTATATATATTTGACGACAGCTTTTCCGCGCTGGACTTTAAGACAGACGCAGCCCTCAGAAGGGCGCTGAAGAAGGAGACAAAGGATGCGGCGGTACTGATCATCGCCCAGCGTGTCAGCACCATACAAAACGCCGATCGAATCGTGGTGCTTAACGAGGGCCGGATGGCGGGGGCCGGAAAGCATGAGGAGCTTTTAAAAACCTGTCCCGTGTACCGGGAAATCTACGAATCACAGACCAGGGAGGCGCAGGAGGTATGAGCAGGATAATGAAACGAAAGCAGGGCGTCGTTGTAAGGCTTTTTAGCCAGATCACGGGACAGCGCATCCGCCTGATAGTGGTTGCGGTCTCAATTGTGATTTATGTCGGACTTAGTATTTACACTCCCATGTACAGCGCATTGGTGATCGACCGCCTGTGGCAGAGCATCCAGGAAGCCTGGAACGAGGGACGCGCTTTTTCCATTACCTGGGAGAACATGGGGCGGGAGCTGACTCAGTTGAGTAATCAGTATTTTTTCACCTGGATATTCTATTATCTGCAATCCTACCTGATGGCAAATGTGGCGGAAAGCCTGAATCTGGAGCTGCGCAGCCAGATTGCCGGAAAGCTGGGCCGGCTGCCCCTGCGCTTCTATGACCAGAATAAGGCGGGCGAGATTCTAAGCCGGGTTACCAGCGACCTGGATAAGATTGCGGATGTACTCCAGAACGGTCTGTTAAAGCTGATCGTGGCAGTGGGCAACATTGTGGGCTCCCTCATCGTCATGTTCTATTACAGTCCGGGTCTCACCGCCATTTTCCTGGTATTTATGGCTGTCAGCATGGTGATCACAGAGATTGTGGCTAAGAAGAATCTGCGCTGCGCTGCCCAGCGCCAGGAAACCATCGGCGAGCTGACGGGTATTGTGGAGGAGTATTATAACGGGCGGAATGTGATCAAGGCCTATAATCATGAAGAAGAAAGCATCCGCAGGGTTTCTGATTCCGTGGAGAAGAACTGCCAAGCCAACCAGAAGGCAGACTTCTTGACCAACTGCGTCAACCCGCTGATCCGTCTTCTCACCCGCCTTGCCAATGTGGTCATTGCCATTGCTGCAGGAAGGGCCATGCTGCAGGGGCGCATGACCGTGGGGGTTGTGCAGGCATTTTTCCAGTATGTAAACCAGACGGCGGAGCCCTTGACGGAGGCTTCCTTTATGATCAACTCCCTGCAGTCCGCCCTAGCCTGTGCAAGGCGTACCTTTGAGCTCTTAGATGAGGAGGAGGAAATCCCGGATCCCGAAAGGCCCGCAGTGCTGGAGCAGGCCCAGGGACATATCGCCTTTGAGCATGTAAGCTTCGGCTATACCCCCGATCATCTGCTGATGAAGAATATCAGCTTTGAGGCTAAGCCCGGGCAGAAAATCGCCGTGGTAGGCAGCACCGGAGCGGGAAAGACCACTCTGGTAAACCTTCTCATGCGGTTCTATGAGGTAAACGGAGGAAAAATCACCCTGGACGGAGTGAGCGCTTCTGAGATGACCCGCAGCGGTCTGCGCCAAAACTTTGGTATGGTATTGCAGGATACCTGGCTCTTTAGCGGCACCGTGGCGGAAAACATCGCCTACAGTAAGCCGGACGCCACCAGGGAGGAGATTATCGCTGCGGCGAAGGCCGCCAAGGTGGACTATTTTATCCGCACCATGCCAAAGGGCTACGATACCTTGCTTGACAATGAGGCGGCCAACCTGTCCGTGGGACAGCGCCAGCTCATCACCATCGCCAGGGTATTCCTGTGCAATCCGCCCATCATCATTTTGGATGAGGCCACATCCAGCGTGGATACCCGCACCGAGGTGGAGATCGGAATGGCCATGAAGAGGCTGATGAAGGGACGCACCAGCTTTGTGATCGCCCACCGGCTTTCCACCATCCGGGATGCGGACATCATCCTGTTTATGGAGCAGGGTAATATCATCGAGCAGGGAAATCACAGGGAACTGCTGGCAAAGAAGGGGGCCTATGCGGCTCTGTATTACAGCCAGTTTGAGTGATCACGCACTGCTTTCCGGATGGAAAAATAAAGCGGCATTTTTAATTTATAAGGAGGATGACCATATGAACGCAAATGCAAAAAAGACAATGCTGGAGTTAAGACTTAAAAACCTCGCAGCCAATGACAAGGACAATTATGGAGTCCAGAGAAAGCTGCGCCGGCAGATACAAAGCCTGAAAAATGAAGGCACACAGGATGAGAATAAAAGTGTGAATCTAGAGCAGACAGAGCAGGAGATAAAAACATGAGCAGTGTAAAGATCGACCATCATGAGCTTTATGGCAGGACACCTCCGGTGAGACTGTTTTTCAGAGCGGCTATTCCCGGTGTCATCGGCATGTTTGCCATGTCTATTTACAGCATTGTGGAGGGAATATTTGTGGGCCAGTTTATAGGGGGAGACGCCTTTGCCGCCATCAACCTGGCTATGCCCCTGGTTATGATCAATTATTCCGTAGCGGATATGATCGGTGTGGGCTCCTCGGTGCCCATCTCCATCGCCCTGGGAAAGAAGAAGGAGGAGCAGGCCAACAATATTTTCTCCTGCGCCGTGCTTTTGATTCTGGCGGCAGCCGTTTTGTTTGGGGCGGTGATGTTTGTGCTTGGCCCCCTGCTCCTGCAGGCTATGGGAGCGGAGCCGGAGGTTTTGCGCCTTGCCGCCATATACCTTCGGATCAACGCGGCCATGGGGCCGGTGGCAACCCTGGTCTTTGCCATGGACAATTTCCTGCGCATATCCGGCTATGTACGGGTGAGCATGGTACTAAATATTTTGATGTCCGGGCTGCAGGTATGTCTGCTGGTTCTCTTTGTGGTTGTGATGAAGCTGGGGCTGGTGGGCTCTTCTTTGGCCATCAACCTGGGGATGACGGTCTGCACTGGTATCGCCCTCATCCCCTTCCTGCGAAAGCGGACCGTTCTTAAGTTTCGCAGACCCAGGTTCAGCACCCACCTGGTGAAGGAAATCATCGCCTGTGGCTCTCCCACATTTTTAGCTAACACGGCGGGGAGGGTTTTCTCCTTGTTGATGAACTACCTGCTCCTTCGCATGGGCGGCACCATGGCCATGTCCGCCTACTCCGTGGTGATGTACAGCAGCGACCTGGTGCAGCCCTTCCTCTACGGCCTGTGCGACTCTCTGCAGCCCGCCATAGGCTACAACTGGGGAAACAGGGCCTACAGCAGAGTGAAGCAGCTTGTAAAATGCATCTTTGTATCCACAGCTGTTATCTCTGCCATGGCTATCATCATCTTTTTAACCCTGTCCGGCCAGATCTCGTCCATGTTTGTGGACAGCGCGGAGACGGAGCTTTTAGCTCTTTCCAGCCACGCACTGAAGCTATTCAGCTTGAAATTCTTTTTCTGGTGGCTGGCCTATGCGGCTCAGAGCTTTTATAACGCCATCGAGAGGCCTAAGAATGCGGCGATTCTCACGCTGTCGGCGGCAATTGTGGTTCCCTTGATCATGGTGGGTATCCTCTGGCCCCTGGGTTTAGACGGGCTGTTTTTAAACCAGTCCCTGACGTTCCTTCCCGTGGCCGTCATGGCTGTTCTGATGCTTAAAAAAACTGGAGGCGAGCTTGGGGAAAGAAAAGAAATTACAAACGGAGGTACAAGATCATGAGAAGGATTATTACCATTGGGCGTGAATTTGGAAGCGGAGGCAGGGAGCTTGGAAAACGCCTGGCGGACGCTTTGCAGATCCCCTGCTATGATAAGGAAATCATCGAGGAATCTGCAAAGCTTCACGGGCTTGACCCGGAGCATGTGGAGCGGATTTCGGAGGCGGATATACGCGCCATCTATCCCAGAACCATCGGAAGAAGCCTCAACGCGCCCATCACCAATCAGCTGAATTTAGAAGTGGCGGTGACCCAGCAGCGCATAATCACCTCTCTGGCCAGCCAGAGCGACTGCGTCATTGTTGGAAGGGGGGCGGACGGCGCGCTGGAAAGCATGTCCCCCCTCAATCTCTTTGTCTATGCCGATGAGGAGAGCAAGGTTCACAGATGCCTGGCCCGCTCCCAAAAGGGGGAGGATCGGAAAACTATTCTAAAGCAGATGAAAAGCATTGACCGGAACCGGGCGGCTTTCCATTCCCTGCTTACAAGCAGGCAGTGGGGCAGGAAGGAGAATTACCATCTGTGCATCAACACCTCCGGTCAGGAGATCAAAAAACTGGTGCCCGGGCTTGCGGAATATGTAAGATGCTGGTTTGAAGGGCGGCAGTTGTCATAGGATCCCATAAGCATGGGTGGTTCTGCAACCTCAGTCCCCGTCGGGGGAAGGGGAACGGGCTCTGGGGATAGCCTAAAGCCATGAAAACAGTGGACTTCAACTCAAAATTATGCTAGAATGAACTCATGCCGAAGCGCATCCGCCTGTGAAGGCGGATGCGGGGCTTGGAAAAGAGGTAGCTTAATGAAGAAACATTGGATGGCTGCGGCGCTTTTTGCAGTGCTGGTTCTAGGAGGCTGCGGGCACCAGGATGCAGCGGACAACCACGAACAGGGAATGCTTCTGTATAATGAGGGCAAATATGAGCAGGCCACCCAGTATCTGCTGGCGGCGGTGGCTGAAAACAATGCCAGGGGGATATACTACATTGATCTGGGTATGAATTATCTGGAGCTTTCTGACTATGCCTCCGCAAAGGACGCCTTTGACCATGCGGTCAGCATGAAGGACGAGCTGGAGCTGGCCTATCGGGGGTTGGGCATGATGAGCATGGAACGGGAGCTTTACACTGACGCAGTGAACTATTTTAACCTGGCCATCGAGCAGGTGGAGCTGGACGTGGGAGAGCTGGAATATGACATCCTCCAGTACCGGGCCAAGGCGGAGGTCCTCGCGGAAAAGTATGAGGATGCCATAAAAACCTATGACGCCCTGATTCAGCTGGGGGTGAATATTCCTCAGAACCGTCTGGCTATGGGGGGTGTTTATCTGAAACTGGGGGACGAGGAACAAGCCACCGCCTGCTACAATCAGGTTCTGGCGGAAAACGGACAGGATGTTTCCATTTACTTTGGCATCTACAACGCCTTTGAGGAAAACGGCTATGGCGAGAAGGGAATTTCCTTTTTAAATAAGGCCCTGGAGATTGCCGGGGATTCTGCCCTGGATCACTTAAACCGGGGAAAGATTTATTACCTGATGGGGAATTACTCTGCGGCCATCATGGAGCTGAGCTATCCCCTTGCGGAGAATAATGCCCAGGCAGCCATGTATACCGCCTTCTGCTATGAGGATCAAGGGGATTATGAGACTGCCGCAGACTATTATGTACAGTCTTTGAATATTGAAAATTCGCCCCTGACGGCCAACTACTATGCCATGTGCCTGTCCGCCATGGGCGATGACAATCATGCCTGGAACGTGGTACACACCACCATGGAGGCTTTTCCCGACACGGAGTATATGCAGGATTTAAAGTGGAATGAGATTATCCTCTATGAGCGCATGGATATGCTGCCCTCCGCCCTCACAAGGCTCCTGGAGTATCAGGAGGCTTATCCGGACGACCCGGCCATCCAGCAGGAGCTGCAGTATTTAACCCTGAAGCAGAATATTTTAGGAGACGGATGAACGATGATCAAGATAGAGCGCAGTGTTGTGATGAATATGGAGAATGCCATGCGGGGGGCCAGAAACCCCATGAACAGCTGGCATCGCTCCGACAGCTTTTATGATGAGAAGGGGACGTATCATCTGGGGTCCAATGACCTGGATCTGGCAAAGCGCCTGTCCCGGGCGGGAACGGATCACAGGAAATACCTGCGGATGATCTTTATATCCGTGGATGTGACCGCTCCTCTTTACTGGTGGAAGGAGTATGACACCTATAAGGTGGGGACGGTGGCAAATTCCACCAGCACCATGCACAAGATCCACAGCAAGCCCTTTGCGCTTTCAGATTTTTCCACGGATCACATGACGCCGGACTCTCTGAAGGTGATGGAGGGCTTTGTGGAGTATCTGGAGCAGGTGCGGCTGAGGTATCTTGAGAGCAAGGATAAGAGGGACTGGTATGATCTGATCCAGCTTCTCCCCAGCAGCTACAACCAGATGCGTACCCTGACCTTCAGCTACGAGACTGCTGCGAACATTTTCCGCTCCAGAAAGGATCACAAGCTGGAGGAGTGGAGGCAGATGTGTGATTGGATCAGGACACTGCCCTACGCAAAACAGATCATTACACTGGAGGAAGAATAAAATAGACTGGCCGGCAGGCGGTGGGAGAGGCAGAGGCTTGGAAGTAAGCAAGCGCGTCAGAAAGAGGTAACAATGAAGGGCAAAGGTCTTTTGGAACGAACAGAATATACACTGCTGAGGGGGAGTCTTGACAGAGAAATTTCCGGTATCAGCACGGACAACAGGACATGCGGCCCCGGAGATGTGTTTATCTGCATCCAGGGCGCCCGCTTTGACACCCATTCCTGCGTGAAAGAGATTGCCGAAAAGGGAGCGGCGCTGATTGTGGTCAGCAAAGAGTGGGCGGCTGCCCATGGAGATGAGATAAACAGTCTTTCGCTGGATGGAGCGCTGGTAAGCCTGGCGGACACGCGCCTTGCAAAGGCAGAGATTGCCGCGGCATGGTACGGGCATCCGGCGGACCGGCTGACCACCATCGGCATCACCGGCTCCAAGGGAAAGACTACCACCACCCATATGCTGGCCGCCATGCTGAAGGAGGCGGGGATTCCCACAGGTACCATTGGTACAAACGGGGCCATCATCGGCCAGGAGCTGTACGAGCTGAACAATACCACTCCGGATTCTGTGGAGATGCAGATGTATCTGGCAAAGATGGCGGAGGCAGGCTGCCAGGCGGCGGTGATCGAGTGCTCCTCCCAGGGTCTCATGCAGCACCGCACTGGGGGCATGACCTTTGACTACGGGATCTTTACCAATATCGCTGAGGGCGATCATGTGGGCCCCAACGAGCATAAGAGCTTTGAGGAATATCTTTTCTGCAAAAGCCTGCTGCTTAAAAATTCCAGGCTTGGCATTGTTAACGGGGACGACGCCCATGTGGAGGGACTGCTCTGCGGCGTCGCCACGCCCCTTCTCTTTTTCGGAGAAGAACAACAGGTGCATCTGCGGCCTCTGGACTATGAGGCTTATGGTATAGAAAAAACCTTTGACGGAAAAGACCCGGGGGTGCGCTTTGGGGTCAGAGGCGCCCTGGAGGGAGACTTTTATGTGAATCTCCCCGGGATATTTAATGTGGGCAACGCCCTGGCTGCCCTGGCGGCGGCCCACCGGATGGGCGTGGGGACGGACGCCATGCGGCGGGCCCTGAAAAAGCTTTCAATCAAGGGGCGGATCGACATGGTTTACCGCAGCGACAAATTTCAGGTCTGTGTGGATTTTGCCCACAACGGCTACAGCACCAGAAACCTCCTTCTTGCCCTTCGCGAATACCGTCCCAAGCGCCTGATCTGTGTTTTCGGGGCGGATGGAAACCGGGCCAAGTCCAGGCGTTATGAGATGGGGGAGGCCAGCGGCAGGCTGGCGGATCTAAGCATTGTCACCTCCGGCCATAACCGCTATGAAAGCTTTGAGCAGATCTTCCAGGATATCTCCGTGGGCCTGTCTAGGACCACCGGCGCCTACATTGTGATTCCCAACAGAAAGGAAGCCATCAGATATGCCATCGAGCATGCGGAGGAGGGGGATCTGATCACCATCATCGGTCTGGGGCACGAGACCTATCAGGAGGAGAACGGCGTCAAGTATCCATACAGTGATACGGAATATGTAAGGCAGGTCATCGAAGAGGTGATGGGGGAACAAAAGCCCACTGCTCCAAAATAAAATATGCCCTGAATCCTCGGGAGACAGGGTGAAAGAGGACGAATCTGGCAGGCTCATTTCAGGGCGTGCCAGTTCTCTTTTAGGCGGAAGCGCCAAGGGAGCCTTCATAGGAGCAGGGCCGCCGGCGTGGATACGGGTGGCGGCCCCACAGGGACAAATACCCCGGTTTGACTGGAAAGGACAATAGTGGTAAGGCATATGAGGATGAAGGAATGGCGGGCATACGCAGGCAAGGTGGATTCTGAGCGCTCTGCGGC
>CALWLH010000074.1 GCA_944381475.1 uncultured Lachnospiraceae bacterium
GATTGTGAGATTACGGAGAGGCTGCGTGTAAAATATCTGCCGGAGAGGAGGAAAGATCATGTTAAAGACGTTATCAAAGAGGATTGACAGGGGCGGCATAAAGAGTGATTTAGGGCCTGCTTCAGGGGATCGCCGTCCCCGTCAGCAATCAATCGAGGATGGAAGAAAGGTGGAGAAGCTTAAGACAGAGGCCCCAGCCAGCTGTCAGGAGTGCATTGAGATCCTGCGGGTGTATCCGGAAGGAATATTTGAGATATCTCCCGGAGTCTACTCGAAGTCTTATTATTTTTTTTCCGGGCCCTTCTGGATGCTTAATGAGGATCAGAAGATCGTCCTAGCGGACCTGGACACGAAGCTGCGCATCGGCCTGGGTGCGGATATCCAGTACACTTATATCAAGCGTCCTCTGATGCACGACAGCCTGATAGAGCGGGCATATATCCCGGAGGATCATAATAAAGAACTTGCGGCTTCATTAAATGAGCTGATCCGGGAAAAGTATACCACAAGCACGGAGGGGTTGGAGACCATTAAGCTCATCACGCTGACAGTACGAAAGAAAAGCTATGAGTCCGCAAGGGCGGCGCTGATCGCCCAGGAAGAAAAGCTAAGGCGGGATATAACAAATACAGGCAGCCGGGTTTCACCCTTAAGTACCAACGACCGGCTTCTTTTATTTCGGGATTTTTACCAGCGCACAAACCGGCGGCCCTTTATGTACCGTTATCCGGATAAAAGGGGAAGTTATAATGATTTTAGAAACGACCTTGCTCCTCAGTATTTCGAGCAGCATCCGGATTACATAAAGATGGGGACAAGCACCTATATAAGAGTGATATATGCGGCTGCATACGATCAGGAATTAGAAGACGATCTCACTAACAGTATCCTCTCCCAGCCCTGCGAGATGGTGTTTTCTATTCAGCAGACCGAAATTCCCAGGGAGGCCATAAAAAATAAGGTGGAAACCATCCATTATAACATTGGCCGGCGTAAACAAAAGGAACAGGATCAAAACAACAAGAATGGGCATTACTACCAAGGCTTTTCCTGGGGACTTGTCCAGGCAGAGGAAAAGGCACAGAAGTTTTCCCGTGAGAGTGCAGGGAAGATGGTTTTCCAGTCCGCTACCATCGCTGTAATCGCTGACAGCCTGGATCAGCTCAGCCTGGCGACAGAAAACTTATTGTCTGAAGGGGAGGAGAAAGGCATACGCTTTGAGGTGCAGCAAAACCTGCAGCGGGAGGGGCTTAACACAGCTCTGCCCCACGGAGTGCGCTACACCCGTACGATGAGAAGTCTTAACGCTACAGCAGCTTTTTGCTTGCATCCCTACTGGTCTACAGAGATCATGGAGAACGGCATATGGTACGGGGTCAACCAGATCACCCATAACCTTATTATTTTTGACCGCCGAAATTTAGATAACCCGCACATGCTGGTTTTTGGCTCATCTGGGGCAAGCAAGTCCGGCATGATGAAGCTTGAGATGGAGCAGATTAATTTAAAGAGGATGGGAAACATCATCATCTTTGATCCAACGGGGGAATACCGGCCCATGGCCGAAAAAAGCGGGGGCGCATACATTGAGGTGAGCATGAAGTCCGGCATACATATCAACCCTCTGGAGATCCCCAGGACAAATATTTCCAAGGATGATTTTGTGGCCAAAAAGCGCGCCCTGCTCAGCGGTATACTCCGAGCCCTCAACGACAGCTGCCCATCCCACCACACGAACCCGCTTGATATCGCAGTAAAGTCCCTTTACAGCGAATTCTTTGGGTTTTGGAAACAGACGCTTAAAAAACAGCCTGTACTGCAGGATCTGATCCGGCACGTGAGAAAGGCGCCGCAAAAGATCAGCGCAGACATGGGAACAGAGATCACACCCGGCACGATGGAAATGTATAACAAGTGTGTAGAGGAGATCTGCATGTCCTTGACTGTCTTAACAAGCGGTACGCTAAATTTTTTTGGACAAGAGAGCAATATTGATATCTGGGACAATCCGCTGGTGGTGGTTGGATTTGCAGATGTGCCAGGAACATTGTATGATGTAGCGATTACTATTTTTCTTGACTACGTGGAAACAATTGCATCCATCAACCTGGCCAGAGGCATTGATACTTACTTTTACATCGATGAGCTACACCAAGTTATTAAATCCGACCTGGTAGCCAATCACCTGACAACCAGGTGGAAAACAGCACGGCACAGCGGTTTGATCCTCACCGGCATTTTGCAGGACGTCACAAATATCAAGGATCACCCGGCTTGCAAGCAGCTGCTCACAAACTCCAGCAGTGTCATTATCATGAAGCAAGAGGCGTCAAATATCCCCCTTATAATCTCGGCCTGCGGCATATCCGAGGCCGAGGCTGGCTATGTATCCGGCTGCCTGCAGGGAACGGGGGTATGCAAGTTTGGCAATTCCGTGCTGCCCTTTGACGCACGGGTGCCGGAGAGCCTGCAGAAAGGAGTCCTGTGGGAGATCTTAAACACTGATACCGTCAGCAAGCAGCAATGGGGGAGGTTCTGATGGATGACAGAAAGGGTAGTGAAAAGGAGCTATACAGTGATGGCTCTAGGACAAGGGATACCCTGGTAAAGGGAGATTCTAAATTTCAAAAGGGCAGGAAAAGAGCAAAGGGTTTTTTGCGCGAAGAGGATCTGCTTGAGAAGGATAGCCTTCCGGATATGCACGCTGCCCGCATAGAGTATCGCCAGAGGAAGCGTAAAAAGCAAAAGAGAAAAAGCAGTGCGGTGGATCCCGCTGGCAAGGAGGATTCAGCTTCTGGAAATTTTTCCCCTTCATATCCAAGCGATACGAAAGCCGGGACAATTCTGTACGGCGGGGCGAAGCAGAACAGATCACAAAGGCCAGAAAAGCCAGAAGTAAATCACACTGCACCAGGGGATACATGGACAGAGGAAAGCCGCGCAGAGGATATAGACCGAGCCGAGCCTGCCCGCACACGCCTTATACCACCTATACCAGAAGTTGGGGATAGGGCTTTGCAAGGCGGCTCAGACATACCGGAAGAAGAACAAGGAGGGTTTCGATCCTCCTTGCCGGAAGGTCAAGCTGCCTTTCTCACAGAAGGTAAGAAAGGAACGCAATCACAAAAGGTATTCCAGGAAAGCAGGTATCCAGGCGATGCTGGAGAAGCATTCCTTCCAGGCCAGGATGGCCAGGCAATTCATAGTCAGAATATTCATGATACGGAAGGCTATTTTAAAAAGGATTTTACAGATATCTCTTTTCAGGGGGGCTTTAAAAAGAGCGGGACTGATCAAGGTACCGCTTTTATTCCTGAAGAACCGGGAGGGGCATCATCAGGAAAGGGGTTTAATAGTCATGGGTTCCGAACGGTTACGCAGGGCTATTCCATGGGAAAAAGATTTGCTGGCGGCATGGGTCGGTTTACTAACCGGTTTGTAAATACTGCGAATAAAGCTGACCAGGATGACAGCCCAGCGGATCAGACTGTGAGCACGGCTGCCGGAATAGTACGAGGGATCAGACGGGGGATACAGTTTGCAGCGCGTCAGGTCATAAAGCTTGCGCAGCTGATACTTGGAATGCTGACAGGCGGATCTGCTTTTGCCTTTTCCGGCTGCCTCCTGCCGGGCCTGGTCATCCTTGGCGGCATATTGTTGTTTGTGGTTATTCTTATAGCGGTTATAATCATTGTATTTAGCATTATAGCCCAGATTGCGCTGCTTTTAATAAATGCCTTGTTTGCTGCTGATATCAGTGGCAGCGGCATGTATATCTATGCTTATGACTGTGCGGTGGAGTTTCAGCAGGAATGTCAGGAATACTTGGACGCGGTTGAAGATGTTCGTTTGCTCCACATCTATTTTGATGGTGAGGAGATCGATCCGGAAGAGTATGCAAACGATATTGAGATCGACTATGAGATGGTATATCTGATGTATCTGGGCATGAACGAAACAGCCTGGTATGCGGATGCAGATTTAAATTTGGTTGAGGGAAGTGCGGACTCCAATCTGGCCGATCTGATGACAGACACAGAGGAGAATCGCGCTTTGTTTGACGCGCTGTTTGAGGAAATGTATTCTGTTGAGATAGCTCCCACAGAAACGGATGCGCCTTCTGAGGAAGATGAGAGTACGGAGGCCGGGGATACAGAAGCCTCCTCTGAGGCAGCTGAAAGCTCTACAGAAGCGGAAGGTACTGCGGAAGCTGAAATCACTACAGCGGAAACATCAACATCTGAAGAAGGTACAGAAGCAGGTGCCGATGAACCTGAGACCGAAACGGAAAATCAGGAATCATCGATAACCATTCATATCTACACATGGGATGGCTATCAAAACACCCATCCGTATATGAGTGACATTGGAGTGACCAATGTCCTTTTTCTTTTTGACGCTTATGCGAACCGCAGCGATCTCGCACAAGGGCTGGGAGTAGAAACTGCTGGTGAGCAGGTTATGATCACGTTTAGAGATCCGGAGGATCAGGAATAGGAGGTTCATATGGTAGGGACATATAAAGATTACAGTGTTTTATATCTTAAGATTTGGGATTACCATTTCTGCTATAAAGATTATTCAGGCAGATCCCCAGAAGAAGTGTTAGAGGCGTGGGAGACACATAAAACAGTTCCCGCATTCGCGGGAGAACAGAGCAGCCGCATCGACATGGGTGATTTCGCCGGGGAGGAGCAGCTGATCACAGATGTGCCGGAGCCTGTTGCTGCGCCAAGGTTTAGTCTGAATATTGACGCCGACGAGCGTAGATTTTCTCTATATTATGATAACAAGGAGATAGTGTGCAGCTTGTCAGATGCAGCGGATAAGCTTAAAAAGGGTTTTGAACATGCCCGGACAACAAGAATATTTGTGGACATGGACGGTGTGCTGGCTAAATTCCAGCAAGTGGATACTCTGGAGGTACTGTATGAGGAAGGGTACTTTTTGAATTTGCCTCCGCAGCGGTCGGTGGTGGATGCTGTGCGTCGCCTGGTAGCTGATTCAGATGTTGAGGTGTTTATTCTTTCTTCTGTTCTGTCGGATAGTGCTTATGCGTTGCAGGAGAAGAACGCTTGGCTTGATACTTATCTGCCGGAGATTGATCAGCAGCACCGGATCTTTCCTCCCTGCGGGGATAATAAGCGAGATTACATCCCTAGCGGGTTACGCAGCAGTGACTGCCTGCTTGATGATTATACCTATAACCTGGCTAACTGGGAGCCTCCGGCAAAGGGGATAAAGCTGCTTAATGGTATTAATCATACCAAGGGCACATGGAAAGGAGATATGGTGAGTCATGAGCTGTCGGGGGATGATTTATACAGGGAATTGTTATCGTTAGCGGTTCCGCAAGTTGAAGAAAATAAAAAGCTGAGCAGATAAGATTGTTTATAACCCAATAAACTCGTCATAAATGGTGGAGTGTATTTTTATTAAGAACCCCGGCAACAGAATGTTCTGATATGCTGGGGCTTTTTGAAGGTCAGGGAGGAAGATTAGTATGATGCAGATGGAGTATATTACAGCACAGAGCAGTACAAGGTTTAATTTTTATATGTTACCGGCAGCGCTTTTTGAAGAGCCTTTAGCAGGTCTTATCAGCTGTGAAGCAAAGGTCCTTTACAGCATTATTCTTGCGCGCACGGGTTTATCCAAAGAGCATGGTTGGATTGATGCGGATGGCTATGTGTATATCTATCTTCCTCTGGAGGAGGCCTGCAGGCGCATCGGATGTAAAAAGGAAAAGGGCTGCAGGTTATTTGATGAGCTTATCAGAACCGGCCTGATCGAGCGCAGGAAGCAGGGACGGGGGAAACCGGCCAAGCTATATGTTAAAGACTTTACAACTGCCTTGGATACCTCTGATAGGGCTGATAATACCGCACATCCTGCTGATGAAAATACAGATAAGCCTGCCCAAAATAAGACTTCCGAAAATCAGAAGTCTAAGCGTGCGGCTGTTGTCAAGACTTCCGAAAATCAGAAGTCTGGGAAAGAAGGCTCTGCTAAGACTTCCGAAAATCGGCAGTCAAGACTTCCGAAAACCGGCAGTCAAGACTTCCGAAAAACCGACCTGAATCAGATAGATAGAATAAAAGATAATGAGTATATAGAATCTGTCTATCCGTCAGATCAGCTGGATGAGAAGGATGGACAGACGGATGCGGCACGTTTGCGTAAGGATTTTATTTTGGCAGCTAAAAGGATGTTGCAGGACACCATTCAAGCCTATGAGTTTGATCTGACCTCCGGGAAAGAGCATATCCGGATCAGCGGTATTGACCAGCCTCTCAGGGATGTCCTTCGCGTATTGCAGGAGGTGGATGATCAGGATATTGATGTGCTTTATGGAAATATATGTACGCTGGGCAACCCTGTCAGAAATATGCAGAGCTACATAATCGCCGCTCTTTACAGAATGCGCCGCTATAGAGGACTAAAAAAGCTGCATCCATCAGGACGACGGACGGAAAGGAGGACGTACACACAAAATCGCTTTAACAATTTTGAACAACGGGATATAGATTTTGACGAGATGGAGGCCCTGGTATTTGGCCGCTGATAGGATAAAAATGATGAGCATAGAAATTTTCGGGGGAGGTGAATGCCTCCCTCTTTTTGTACTTCGGGAAATTTTTCCTGAGGTTGACAAAAAATTTTGAGGAGGGAACAATATGCCGGTTAAAAATGAGTTTACAGATGAGGAGTTAGCTATATGCAAGGAGACAGATCTTGTGCAGCTGTGCGGATTCCTTGGTTATAAAACTAAACGGGTTGGAAACTTTTATACCATCGAGGAGATGGACAGCGTCAGGATTAAAAATCATCGTACCTATACTCGTTATAGCGATGATACTGGAGGAAGCGCCATTGACCTGCTTATCAACCTGCAGGGGATGGATTTTCGTGAGGCAGTCAGATGGCTGCTGGATTATCATGGCGTCAGACACCAGGTACCGGACACTTTCAGAAAGGCTGCATCTGGGGATATGGCTAAGAACATAAAAGCTGTGAAGCCTGTTGGTCAACTTCGGGAAATTTTGCCCGAGGTGCAGGAAAGACAGCCATTCCGTCTGCCAAACGCCAATTATGACTATGACAGGATATACAGGTATCTCTGTGGCGAGAGGAAGCTTTCCAGAGAGATCGTACAGTTTTTTGTTGAGAAAAGGATGATCTACGAATCCGTGAAAACCCACAATGTGGTGTTTGTTGGGCGTGATCAGCAGGGTATAGCCCGGCATGCGTCTTTGCGGGGAACCTATAATCCACCCAACGGCAAGGCGTTTAAGGGGGTGCTTCCTGGCAGTGATGCGAGGTATTCTTTTAACTTGATCAGTGCCAGCAATAGGCTGATAGTTTGTGAAGCTCCCATTGATTGCATGAGCTATATGGATTTTACCCGTGATATGCTCCATGATCCGTATGACAATTATCTGGCTCTGTGTGGGACTCACGACCGGGCGCTGGAACGGTTTCTAAGGGATAACCCGCAAATTAAATATATAAACCTTGCGCTTGATGCTGATGAGCCAGGTCAAAAGGCATGCGAAAAGATCATGGACAAATACACCTCTGGGGAGTGGAGGCAAAGAAACTTTGAGATCATGATCGATCTTCCGTCTCCTCTTCGTCATGTGAATGTCAAGGACTGGAATGAGTTTTTATGTGAGGTACATCTTGCAAAGATTGAGTTTGACTGCCAGATGGAGATGGAAAAGTATGGCCAGTTAAGTGAGGCCATGAGGAAGCTTTTGGAAAAAGAACATTTAAAATATGATCCGGACAAAAGGGCTGTATTAGATATTAGGGCAGTGAGTTCGGAGACGCATAATAATCTTTTGACTGCCCGGGGGTATTAGGGGGGAACCCCCTAACAAGGTGCATTGTATATACAAAATGAGAGAGAAAAAGTCAAGCCTGGTGCTTGGCTTTTTTTCTTGAAATTTTTGTATATACATATGCGTATCTTGCCCAAAAAATTCACAAAAAATCCGCTGCATTAACAGCGGATTTTTTGTGCGGAAAAAGAAAATTTCCGCCCGGCGCATTCCAGGGTTTCTTAACCAGGGCATTTGAAAGCCCAAAATTCAGGTAACTTCGGGAAAAATTTCCCGAAGTTTGATATGGAGGACAACATGAAGACAGATAAAGGCTGTAAAAAAAGAAAAGACACCGTATTTATATTGCGAATGAACAAATCCCTGCGGGATAAATTGCGCAAAAATGCGGCCCTGGCCGGACTAAATCAGTCAGAGTATCTGAGGCGGCTGATCAGCAACCGGCAGATCATCAGCAGCGGACAGCGAAAGCAGGTTGATCAGCTGATCTATGAGCTCAATCGGATCGGGAACAACATTAATCAGATCGCCCATGCGCTTAACGGCCAGTTTTATTCCTATCCTGCGGATGCACAGGATATGAAAAAACTTCAGAAAGAGCTGCAGGAAACGATAAGGACCATTCTCATGATGTGGAATAAATAGGCGAAGGAAACTTCGGGAAAAATTTCCCGATGTTTGATATGGAGGATCATATGGCAATAACAAAGTTAAAGTGCATAGGCGAATGCACAAGGGAGGGGAACTTCCCGTCCGCACATTTATATAACGCGCTGCGATATATCGCTAATCCGGATAAAACGCAGGGCGGTAAGCTGGTGGGGGGATCGAATTGTATGCCGGATTGGCGAACTGCTTATTTTCAAATGCTAAACACAAAAGCAAAATGGGGTAAGTCCGACAAGCGTCAGGGATATCATTTTGTCGTCAGCTTTTCACCGCGTGAGAAGGTTGATCCTGAGCTGGCATTCAATGTAACGCAGGAATTTGTCAGGGGATATCTAGGTGACAACTATGAGTGCTTGTATAGCGTGCATGATGACAAGGAACATACACATGGGCACATTGTATTTAACAGCGTATCCCGGACAACGGGATACAAATATCACTATGCGAACGGAGATTGGCGTAAAAACATACAGCCCCTCGTCAATGATATATGCAAAAAGTACGGACTATCGATGCTGAATCTGGAATTTGAAGGTTTTCAGCTGGATGATGAGGCCAAGACCATAACGGATGCTTTAAACTATGGAAAAAATGTAAGCAGGATAGACTGGGAAGCTAGGAAGCAAAACAGAAGAACATGGGCGGACTTTATAAGGGCAGACATCGATGCCATACTTCCGGATTGTAAAACCTGGGAAGATATCGTGGCTGGACTTGAAAAAATCGGGTGGAAGGTGAAGGATAAGAACAAGGAGGGAGGATTTCTGAAATACTATTCCGTAAAGGCCCCTTTTGCGGATTGTAAATGGATTCGGCCAGAGAAAGCCTGCGGATATGGATATGGG
>CALWLH010000075.1 GCA_944381475.1 uncultured Lachnospiraceae bacterium
CGGCGCCGGTCATCACCACGCCTGCCGCCTTAGCCTTCTCCACAATGGCCTTTGCACATCCCTCCATAGCGTCAAAGGAGATAAAGTAACCGCCCTTGGGCTTTGTCCAGGAGCCGATCTCCAGACCTCCCAGCTCCTTTTCCAGAACATCCAGCACCGCCTCAAACTTTGGGCGGAGGATATCCGCATGCTTTTTCATGTGTTCCATCATGCCGTTAAAATCCCCGAAGAATTTTACATGGCGAAGCTGATTCACCTTGTCATGGCCGATGGTCTGAACCATCATCTGCTGCTTCAGATCCGCAATATTGGCCTTTGAAGTGCCAAGCGCGGCAATACCGGAGCCCGGGAAGGTGACCTTTGATGTGGAACAGAACTTATAAACCATATCCGGATTTCCCGCCTTCACGCACTCGTGAAGAATTTCCCGGATCTCACATACATCATCAAAATATAAGTGATGGATGCTGTAGGCGTTGTCCCAGTAAATACGGAAATCCTTTGCGGCAGGCTTCAGGTTTGCAAAGCGAAGCACCACCTCCTCGGAATATACTACACCCTGAGGATTGGAGTACTTGGGTACACACCAGATACCCTTCACCAGCTCGTCTGTGGATACCAGCTCCTCTACCAGATCCATATCAGGGCCGTCCTCATTCATGGGGATGTTAATCATTTCAATTCCGAAATATTCTGTAATGGCAAAATGTCTGTCGTATCCAGGAACGGGACACAGAAATTTTACCGGCTGGTCATATTTGCACCAGGGCTTCTCCCCGCAGACACCATGGGCGTATGCGTGAGAAACAGTGTCAAACATCACATTTAAACTGGAGTTTCCATAGATGATGATATTGTCCACCGGCACCTCTGTCATGGCAGCCAGAAGCTGCTTGGCCTCGATGATACCGTCCAGCACACCGTAATTACGGCAGTCTATATTCTGCACGCCGGTGAGCTTTTCACCGCTGTGAAGAACATCCATCATGCCCATGGATAAATCAAGCTGCTCTGCCGAGGGCTTTCCTCTGGACATATCCAGTTTCATCCCTTTGGCCTTTACTTCCTCAAAATAGCCCTCCAGCCTGTTCTTCTCCGCCAATAGCTCTTCTCTGCTCATTTCCTTGTACGACTTCATGCTGCTCCTCCTAAAAATTTACCCTGAAAGTTCCGCCGCCGGATAGGCGGCATCCATTCAGGTATGCCAAGTGCGCCCGCCAGACTTTCATGATATGGTGGTATGTCCGGCCACCGGGCGCATGAAGGCTTACTCTTCAACCCGAATTATTGTAAAACCTGACGAAAAAAAAAGCAAGCATAATCTGTCAGGTTTTTAAAATTGCATAGAATATAGGATGTTTTAAAATAAATTTTTATTATTTTAATATATATTTATAGCTTTTTGTGCAAAGAAAAAGAGGACTGAAGCAGCCCTCTTTGACTAAAAGTATTTCTTATTTTGCATATTCCACAGCTCTGGACTCACGGATTACATTAATCTTAATGTTGCCCGGATATTCCAGCTCTGACTCGATCTGCTTTGCAATATTGCGTGCCATTAGCACCATATCTGCGTCGGATACCTGATCGGGTACAACCATGACCCGAACCTCTCGACCTGCCTGAATGGCAAAAGATTTTTCAACACCTTTGTATGAATCTGCTATTTCCTCTAACTGCTTTAGACGTTTCGTGTAGGCCTCAAGAGTCTCCCGTCTCGCACCGGGTCTCGCTGCAGATATGGTATCTGCTGCCTGAACAATGCATGCGATCAGACTGGTGGGCTCTACATCACCGTGGTGAGATTCCACGGCGTTAATAACAATGGCTGATTCCTTGTATTTTCTACAAAGCTCGACACCTAACTGGACATGGGAGCCTTCCATCTCGTGGTCAACAGCCTTGCCGATATCATGCAGCAGGCCTGCCCGCTTTGCGATACGCACATCCAGCCCCAGCTCTGCGGCCAGCAGTCCGGATAAATGCGCCACCTCGATGGAATGCTTCAATGCATTCTGACCATAGCTGGTTCTGAAGCGCATACGTCCAAGAAGCTTCACCAGCTCCGGATGAATGCCATGCACGCCAACCTCAATCAGCGCGGATTCTCCCTCTTCCTTGATGGTAGCCTCAACCTCTCTCTGAGCCTTCTCCACCATCTCCTCAATACGGGCAGGATGGATACGTCCATCCAGAATCAGCTTCTCCAGAGCAATCCTTGCCACCTCTCGCCTGATAGGGTCGAAGCCGGACAGAATTACCGCCTCCGGAGTATCATCAATAATCAGCTCCACACCCGTCATGGTCTCTAGTGTACGGATGTTTCTGCCCTCCCGGCCAATGATTCTTCCCTTCATCTCATCATTGGGAAGCTGAACAACAGAAACGGTGGCCTCTGCCACATGGTCTGCAGCGCACTTCTGGATGGCTGTAACCACATAATCCCTTGCTCTTCGATTGGCCTCTTCCTTTGCTTTAACGTCTAACTCTTTAATAAGTTTTGCAGTGTCAAGTTTTACTTCATCTTCAACAGATTTTAATAAGTATTCCTTTGCCTGTTCAGAGGTAAGTCCTGAGATTCTCTCAAGCTCCTTTTGTGCCTGTGAAACGCATTCGTCGACTTTCTGCCGCCTTTTCTCGAGATCATTTTCACGGTTGGCCAGACTGTTTTCGCGCTTCTCCAAAGCATTCAGCTTGCGTTCCAGAGACTCTTCCTTGTTTGCAAGGCTCTTCTCAGACCTGGTCAGCTCATTTCTGCGCTCCCGGATCTCTTTATCCGCCTCAGCCTGCTTGCGCATGGCCTCCTCCTTGGCTTCAAGGAGAGCTTCGCGTTTCTTTGTCTCCGCATCCTGCTCTGCTTTTTGAAGTATCTCCCTGCTTCGTTCTTCTGCGCTTCCCACCTTTGCCTCATAGACATTTTTGCGGTATATACCAGAAAGAACCCAGGCAAGGACTGCTCCCAGTATGGCTCCAATGATCCCACCGATTACGTATGGCATCCTGGAGTACCTCCTTATTAAATTGTCATTGTACAAAAATACAACGAGTTTATTCTAAATCCTTTTATGCAAAATGTCAAGCAAATTTGAAAATTTTAAGGCAAAATGAACAAAATACACAGTGAAGTGTGAACGCCTTTGCTCCTGCTTATTCCTGCAAAAAGGGCGTTTCTTCCTTTTCTGTCAGAATTTTCGTAAGCTGTCCAAGCAGTCCTGCCCCCGCACCCACATGAATGCTGCCCACATGCTGACAGATTTTTTCAATGTACTCCAGCTCCTTCAGTCTGTAGAGGGTCTTGTTCTCCTCCATGAGCTTTGCTGTATTTAACAGGGATCTGGTGGACGCCACTTCTTCTCTTCTGGTGATCACATTGGCCTGGGCTCTTTTTTCTGCAATCAGGACTGTATTCATGATGCCGCGGATCTCCCCTGGCAGAATGATATCCTTGATTCCGGCATCCAGAATCTCCACATAGAGCTTGGGCGCCTGTTCGGTAAGCCGCTCCAGCACATAAGCGCTGATCTGATCCTTATTCTCCAGTAGCTCATCCATGCGATACCGCCCCACATACTCCCGCAGCGCCAGCTGGGCAAGCACATGCATCTGTTCCTCGTAGTCCTGGATCTGGGTTGCAATCTTCACAAAATCTACAATACGGTAACGGCAGGTAAAATTGATGCGAAGGGACACCTTATCCTGAGTCAGGATCTCCTGCCCGGTGATATCCATCTGGGTCAGCCTGGCGTCCAGAATACGCGCATCCATTCTCGTATGTCCCTTCCAGAAAAAGTAGATCCCTGCATCCAATACCCTTACCAGCTTCTGATCAAAAAACAGCAGCGCCTTCTGCCACTCGGAAACCTCCAGCTTACAGCAAAGATCCGAGGGCATAAAATCAAACAGATACTTGGGAAAATTCTCCGGAGCCTCGGGACAGCTTACATCCACATCCAGGGCGGTGTGCTCATCCTGTACAGACCAGAACAGGTACGTGCCCGGCCGAAGGGGTTCTGTAAATCTTCCGTTCACGAAATGCATGGCCAGATGCTCATCACGCACCTGGATGCAGGTGGTCAGTTTTTCCACCTCCGGATCCTGCAGAAGGGTCTGGAGAGAAACCCTCTGGCTTTCAACGGGGTCAGAAAGATCGGATACCTCCACACTGCGTCCGCCATATGTATAATATTTTCCAGGCTTTAAAAGCTTTACATACCTTCCGTTGTGGAACAGGAAGCCTCTCTGATTTTCCGAAATGATTACCTTTCTCATATCTACCTCTTTTATATCCTTTCCTGAAATGGGCGGCATCACCAGAGAATACAGCGGCCCGTACATTGAGCAGCAGCCGCCGGGGAGCGGGAAGTACCTTCTGGCGCCCCATGGGCCAGAACAAAGCAGCGGCCGGATTGCCAGCCACCCTGGCAACTCAGCCTTTAGCTTTCGTTCATACTGCCAAATCCTGTCGGGACAGGGCTGCATTCCCTACCGTGGTGCCTGTTTTTAAGTCAGACTATAATTGCCTAATAATTTTAAAAGATCCAGAGATTCTTCCAAAACCACTTGGCCGGACTTTATGCCCGGGCAGGATTCGAACCTGCGAATTTTTATTCTCCTGTTTTGAAACAGAGATCAGATTTTTAGCCTGACCAGCAATGCAGTCCGCTTAGCATACGCTTTGGTACACCTAGCGCACCGTGGGAGCTATGAGCTCCGGCACAAAAGCAGCCTGCGGTAAGGAATCTACCATAAAGACCTCCCCTTTTCACGGAAAAAAAGCTGCGCACTTGCCAATTTCTGGCAAACGCACAGCTACTGTTCCAATTTTCTTTGAGCATACAGCCGCTCCCTGATCAGATTTACAAAGGATTCCGGCTCAACCACACGCACCATGGGGCCGAAGGACAATATGCGGATCACCAGCTCCGTCTCATCGTTATGATCATACAGAAGGGTTACCCGGTAATGCCGCCCATCCAGCTGTTCTGCAGTTTTCTCCAAGTGGGCAAAATGGAGCAATACCCGCTCCAGGGCATTGCGCTCATCCACAAGCTCCAGCACACATTTGGAATTTCCATAACTAACTGCCTGTGATAAGGACATTTTGTAGGTTTGTGCCTGCTCTGTCCCTGGAGCAGCCTCCTGAATCCGTGCCAGGTTCAATGTCATAGTGCCTTTACTCCACTTAACCAAAACCCGGAATTTATCGTCCTTCTCAGAATATTCCAGCCGATACGGAAAGCAGCTGTAGCTTTTGATACCCCTTGGTCCCTCATAGAGAATATCTACCGCGCTTCCCTCATGGATGGATTTGAGCAGGCGGCGAAATACCTCCTGGTAACGATGATCCCTGTAGGGATCTCCGTCCAGATATTGATCAAAATACACCACATCCTCCGGCAAAAACAGAGGCTTTACAGCCCTTAGCTCCTCCAGTTCTGAAAGCCTGGTTTCTGTCTCAAAGAGAGCCATTCTGGGATCCTGGGATATGGTTTTTAAAAACCGCAGTTCCAGATTGGTATAGGGTCGTTCCTTCTGATGAACAATGGGGGTTTGCAGCTCCCTGTTCATCAGCTGCCACTGCTCACTGGTCAGAGCGGGAATGATGGTCAGCGCGCTCTCCCCGTAGGCATGGGCTTTGATTTCCTGCCTCATCCGCTTTTCTGTCAGTTCTCCCTTTGCAGCAAGCTTTAGGAGTATGCTCACAGTTTTGTAATAAGTGCTGTATATCTCAGAGAACAGCATCTGTTTTCCTTTCTCCTTTACAGGACTGATGATTCTTTTCAAAGCTCCCGTATAGGGGTTCCTTCTTTTATATCGCTATGTATCAACGGAATACATTTCATACATGGCATTTAAATCGTCAAAAAATTTTTTCTCCACCGCAGGATCGGAGATGTGCAGCTCTAAAATCCGGCAGATAAAACTGCGGATCCAGGGCAGCATTTCCGTGCTGTCATACACATCCGCCGTAAATCGGGCCGTATTTTGGGATAAGCGCTCCACTTTCCCGCAGCGGCGCTCCCTGAGAAGCCGCTCATAAATATACTGCTCATAGGCCCCAAATCCTACAGTAAACTCCACATGGGTCAGGCTTCCTCCTGTTCCAAAGGATACTCCCCAGAGATGCTTTCCCATTTCCAGAAGAAGACCCTTCTTTTCTTTAAAATCCGCATCCACCTCTCCCGGCTTCACACTGCGGATGTAATCCAGCCTGTAGGATTTCATCTGTTTTTCCAGCACATCCCATCCTACAATATACTGTCTTCCATTTTGGGTGCTGACATACAATTTCAGAGGCGTGATTACGGTATTCCGCTGGATTTTTGAACGTCTGGTCACCGTCTTCATCGCCGCAAAACGACCTTCGCGGAGGGCCATCAAAAGCTGCAGACATACCTGACTGTCCATCGCCTGAGTGATGTAATGATGCTTATATACAAAAACATCCTCCTCCGGCAGCGTGTCCAGCAGAAAGCTCCCGACCACGCCGCAGCTTTCCACCTCACTGAAAAAAGCGATCGCATCCCGAAAGGGCAAAAGCGCCGGCCTTGGAGGGCGATGGTACAGCACTCTTCTGCCCTGCTTTTCACTAACCAGAAGACCAAGCTGTGTATATTCCTTCAGCTTCTTCCGGATGGTGGACTCGTCCAGCGTTATGGGATTTGCAAAAAATGAATTGTAGTCCTCCATCCGCTCCATGATCTCCTGCTGAGTGAGAAGAATATCCGTATCATGCAGGATATCCAGCAGGGTAAAATGTAAAAAAATATCCCCATCCGTAAAGCTTTTTGACTTCCATGCAGAATACAGGGGATTATGTGCAGAACTCCTGGCGTCGATGGACAGAAAAACCTGCTTTCCCTCCGGTCCGATTCGAAATCCCATATGCTCGCCAAGGTAATCCTCAATATGGCGCCGTTCCTCATCGTAAGAACGGATGCTTTTTTCAGAAATCTCACTGCGGGAACGAAAGCCATAGACGTAGAATTCCCGCATATATGTCCGAATCCGATCAAAATTTTTGATCAGCTCTGAATATGCCATACGCACCTCTTTTCGTGGGGGAAAATCCGCAGTATCATGGAGCTCAAATACTTTTGGCTTCGACATCATATGTATTTAACCATTATAAAAAAGCAGCGGCAAAGTGTCAATACAAAAAGCACTCCATGGGAGTGCCTTGCAAGGCTGCTTACGCAGCACTTTTAAGCTGACAAAATAAAGGGGCAGCCGTCAAATACGCTTTAGCTGCTGCCCCCTAAAGATCTTACTCAATTTTTTCAAGAACCGCATAGCCTCTGAAGGCACTTCCGTTCACCTTTGCATAGATCGAAACCGTCTCGCCATCATCCGCTTCCTTTACAGGATTTCCATCCTCATCATACATCTCTGAAAGCTGAATGATGTAATCCTGAGAATCATCCGCCAGCTTGAAATAATCGCCTACGCTGACCTCACCGTATTTTACGACCCCAGCCAGGCCGCTGGCGCTGCGGCCAATAGGAACAAAATACGTTTTATTTATATCCAGCCCGGCAAAGCGCTCATCCTCCTGATGCCCTGCCTTATCTTTCTTTTTAAAAATATCAAAAAAGCCCATTTCAATCCTCCATCCATGATCTGTTTGATATCCTATATGCTTCACCCCTTGCAAAGATGTGAAATCAGGATTTCAACATCGTTTCTTATTTTTTTCGCTGCTATTCAAACCTGCGACTGAAACACATTATACTACAATTTACACGTAAAAAGTGTGAAAAATGTGTAAAACCTGCAGAAGAGAACGTTTTCTTATGATTCCCTGAGAATATACCATATACTCTGTCCTTTTGTAAAGTCTTTTATATCATCCGGAATGTCGCAAAACGGGAAAATTTTCTCAACGTAAAGGGCAGAAAAAAGATCACCGAAGCAGCATGGACAGCAGCTCCTCCTTCACCTCATCCGGAGCAAAGGAGCACAGCACCGCGTTTTTTTGCATCAGCAGGATCTCCTCCTCCCTGACGGAACAATATCGAGTTAAAAAAAGAATTTCATCCGTCAGACTGGTCTGACTCACCGTACGGTTGTCTGTATTCAGGGTCACTAAAAGCTCCTGGTCCAAAAACTCACGGGCGGGATAAACGGCGCCCCATTTTACAGCACCGGTCTGGAAATTACTGATGGGACAAAGCTCCAGGCCAACCTGCTTTTTTCGGCAAAGCTCCTGCAGCTTCCTGCAGTTGTGCATGGCTATTCCGTGACCAATTCTTCTGGCTCCAAGAGCAAGGGCTGTTTTGATTTCCTCCGGACTGCCGCATTCCCCTGCGTGAAGGGTAAATGGTATATTCTCTCTCCTGGCCTGCTCAAAAATATCCGCAAATCCCCGTGTGGGAAATCCGCTCTCATCCCCAGCCAGATCCATACCGCAGACCCCCTCTCCCAGATACTCCTTTGCCTGGCGCACCACCCGCATATTCTGCTCCGGTCTGTGATGGCGCATGGCGCACAAAAGCACGCCGAAGCGAATGCCGAATTGCTTTTCTCCATCCCGAAGCCCCAAGATTACGCTTTCTGTCACATCCCGAAGAGATAGCTCTTCATGCTCCAGAAGTACCGGCGAGAAGCGCACCTCCGTGTAGATCACATGCTCCTTTGCCGCTGCTTCCATAAATCCCCTGGAGGCTTCACGAAGCCGCTCCTTTGTGTTCAGACAGGCAATTGGAAGATCGAACTTTTTTAAATATTCTGTCAAACTTCCCCGATAGTCTCTGGGGACAGAGACTAATCTTTTTAATTCCTCTAAATGATCTATACCGGATACCCGGCTCATAAATTCCAGGTTCAGGGAGCCATCCAGATGACAATGAAGCTCCACCTTTGGCATATTTTTCCAGTCCATTATATTTACCCTCCCAATTTTTTCATTATAGTAAAAAACGGAACCCTGTGCAAGCACAGGCTCCGTTTTTACACATATCTTTGTAATGCATTCGTTATTTTTAATCCGACAGCATCCGATTCATGAAATTTCAGTTATACAGGATAAGCCTTGTTCTCTGTATCCGCAGCCTCCGGATCCACCTTTGTATTCTGAGCCTCACGATATTTAAAGAACTCTGTTGCCACTTGCGGGAACAGGGCGTAGGATAATACATCCTCATCCTGGGTCTTATACTGAGCCATCTCCTTCTCAAACTTTGCCAGGCCTGGCTCAAGCAGATCTGCGGGTCTGCAGGTAATGGGCTTCTTGTCCCCAATCACCTTCTTCTGAACCTCCGGGTTAAAGGGTTTTACGGTCTGGCCGTACTCACCGGACAGCAGAGCTTTTGTCTCCTTAGTCGCCACCTTGTAGCGCTCGCCCATAAGAACGTTAAATACAGCCTGCGTACCAACAATCTGAGAGGAGGGCGTTACAAGAGGGGGTTCTCCCATGTCCTTGCGCACCTCGGGGATCTCCTTCAATACATCGTAGTAACGGTCTTCCGCATTCTGCTCCTTTAACTGGCTGATAAGGTTGGAAAGCATTCCGCCGGGAACCTGGTACAGCAATGTCTTGATATTGACGCCCATCACCTTCGGGTTCAGCAGCCCATTCTTTAGGCACTCATCCCGCATGGGCTGGAAATAGTCAGCAATCTCAGCCAGCAGATTCTGATCCAGGCCGCTGTCATAGGGAGTATTCCTGAAGGTTTCAACCATCACCTCCGTTGCCGGCTGGCTGGTACCCATGGAGAAAGGACTCATGGCGGTATCGATCACATCTACACCTGCCTCAACAGCCTTTAGGTAGGTCATGGAAGCCACACCGGAGGTGTAGTGGGTGTGAAGCTGAATGGGAAGACTTGTGGCGCTCTTTAATGCCTGTACCAGCTCGGACGCCTGATAGGGAACAAGCAGACCTGCCATGTCCTTGATGCAGATGGAATGGGCTCCCATGTCCTCAATCTTCTTTGCCATCTCCATCCAATAGTCCAGCGTGTAGGCATCCCCCAGAGTATAAGACAAGGCCACCTGCGCATGTCCCTTCTCCTTGATGGCAGCCTTTACTGCTGTCTCCAGATTTCTCATATCATTTAAACAGTCAAAAATCCGGATAATATCAATACCGTTTGCGATGGACTTTTGTACAAAATATTCCACCACATCATCTGGATAATGGTTGTATCCCAGGATATTTTGTCCTCTGAACAGCATCTGAAGCTTTGTCTGCTTGAAGCCGTCGCGAAGCTTTCTCAGCCTCTCCCAGGGATCCTCCTTTAAGAAGCGGAGGGATGCGTCAAAGGTGGCGCCGCCCCAGCACTCTACGGAGTAATACCCCACCTTATCCATCTTATCCACGATGGGAAGCATCTGCTCAGTGGTCATTCTGGTTGCGATCAGGGACTGATGCGCGTCACGCAGCACCGTCTCGGTGATCTTAATGGGTTTCTTTTCTATCTCAGCCATGATTATTCTCCTTATCAGTTATTTAACGCCAAAGATCGCCATAAATGTACCGGCAACAACCGCTGTGCCGATCACACCCGCCACATTGGGGCCCATGGCATGCATCAGCAGGAAATTTGTGGGGTCAGCCTCGGCGCCCACCTTCTGGGAAACACGGGCTGCCATAGGAACTGCCGACACACCGGCGGAGCCAATAAGAGGATTCACCTTCCCGTGGGTCGCCCAGCACATGATCTTTCCAAAGATCACGCCGGCCGCCGTACCGAAGGCGAAAGCGATCAGCCCCAGCCCGACGATCTTTAAAGTAGTTATATTCAGGAATGCCTCCGCACTGGTGGTTGCTCCTACAGAGGTGCCCAGCAGGATGACCACGATATACATCAGGGCGTTGGAGGCCGTCTCCGTCAGCTGACGGACCACACCGGACTCCTTAAACAGATTACCCAGCATGAGCATACCGATCAAGGGCGCCGTGGAGGGCAGAATCAGCGAAACAATAACAGTTACAATGATGGGGAAAAGAATCTTCTCCAGCTTGCTTACCGGGCGAAGCTGCTCCATCTTGATTTTTCGCTCCTTCTCCGTGGTGAGAGCCTTCATGATCGGGGGCTGTATAAAGGGCACCAGAGCCATGTAGGAATAGGCCGCTACGGCGATGGGGCCCATGATATCAGTCTGTCCCAGCTTTCCCGCCAAAAAGATGGATGTGGGGCCGTCCGCGCCGCCGATGATGGAAATAGCGGCCGCCGCCTTGGCATCAAACCCCAGAAGCAGCGCGCCGATGTATGCCGCAAAGATACCAAACTGGGCGGCAGCTCCCAAAAGGAAGCTGGAGGGGTTTGCGATCAGGGGACCGAAATCCGTCATGGCGCCTACGCCCATGAAGATCAGGGGCGGAAGGATGGACCACTCGTCCAGCAGGTAAAAATAGCGGAGCAAGCCTGCGGCATGCTCAATGCCGTTTTCATCCACATAGGCCTCCGCCATGATGTCCGGGAAAATATTTACCAGCAGCATACCAAAGGAGATGGGCACCAAAAGCAGGGGTTCAAAGTCCTTGGCAATGGCCAGATACAAAAAGCTGAACGCCACCAGGATCATCAGGCAATTTCCCCAGGTCAGGGAAACAAAGGCTGTCTGCTGCAGAAGGTTGTTTAAAATTTCTAACATATTTACCTCTTTCCGACGCACGGGCTGCGTCATCATGGTAGATTTGGAAGTTTACTTCCAAATTTGTAACCTCCAAGCTTTTCTTAAGCCAATTGTAATTTTAAAATTAGTTCAGAGTTGCCAGAACCGCACCCTGGTTCACAGAATCGCCGACCTTGCAGTCGATACTTGCCACCGTTCCGTCCTGAGGAGCGACTACAGGAATCTCCATCTTCATGGCCTCAAGAATCACTACCGGGTCTCCAGCCTTTACAGCCTGGCCAACGCCTGCCTCCACCTTGAATATTTTTCCTGCCGCGCCAGCAGTGATCTTTACAGAGCCGGCTGCTGCGGGTGCGGCGGGAGCCGCCTTGGGTGCCGGAGCAGCTGCCTTAGGCGCTGCGGGGGCTGCCTTAGGCGCCGCAGGCGCTGCGGGCGCTGGCTTGGGCGCAGGTGCTGCAGTCACAGGCGCTGCTCCTCCGGAAACCTCCTCCACGGATACCTCATATTCCACGCCATTTACAGTAATAATATAATTCTTCATGATACTCCTTTCATGCCTTTATGCATATGGGTTTTATAGTCTATCTCTTCCAGTGATTTCCACTTCTTCTCTTAATGGAACGCACAACAAAGCCATCTGTGGCTGTGGTTCCCATGGCGGCTGCCACCGCCGCCGTGATCACTGCAATCAGCTCCAGGTCATCCGACGCCTCCACGGCCTCCTCCTCCACAGGTGCTGCAGCAGGAGCAGGGGAAGGTGTGGGTGCAGGTACAGATGCTCCTGCGCCGCCAGCTCCCGGAAGATATTTCATCAGGGAGATGAGCAGACTGATCACAATCAAAACAGCAAACGTAATACCCATACCAAGCAAAGTATGAGTCAATGCCGTCTCTAATATTTCTTCCATAATCTACACCAGGCCAGTATTCTGGCCATTCCTTTCCTAGATAAAATGCCGGATGATCAATTACAGAATCGCGCTGTGCTTCTTTGCAGGCTTTTCTTCCCTCTTGGTAAACAGCATCTCAAAGGCTGCGATCAGGTTTTTTCTTGTTTCTGCCGGATCGATGATGGCGTCCACATACCCTCGCCGCGCCGCACTGTCTGCGCTGGACTGAAGAGCCTTATACTCCTCCGCCTTTTTGCCGATCAATGCTACTGCATCCTGGGAAGCCTTGATCTCGTCCGCATAGATAATCTTGGCTGCTGCCGTGGCATCCATCATGCCGATGGCAACATGGGGCCATGCAAAGGTCAAATCTGCGCCGATGGCCTTGGAATTCATGATCACATAAGGGGTTCCATAGGTATCTCCAACAATCACATTGACCTTCGCAACAGTGGCGTCTGCCAGAGTCTTTGTCAGGGATGCCGCAGCCTTTGCCACGCGCTTTTCCTGACACTTGCAGGTCTTAAAGCCCGTTGCAGCAGTGAGGGTCAGAACAGGAATGTCAAAGGCATCACAGAAACGTACAAAGCCTGCCGCCTTCTCACAGCCCTGGGCTGTGAGAACAGTTTCAAACTTTTCTGCCTCATCACCCTTCTCATCATAGATGGCGCTTCTATTTGCAACAGCTCCAACCGTCTGTCCATTCAAACGGATAAAGCCGCATACCATTTCCTTTGCATAATCCGGCTTGATTTCAAAAAAGGAAAAATTGTCAGAAAGCTGAGTCAGGACATAGCTTGCATCCTTTGCACCGTTTTCAATCCCCTCTGTCAGGCGATTCAGATCATCTGCCGTCTCAGAATAGGACATGTTATCCTCGAAATTTTCCGGAATCAGACTAATCAGCTCACGGATCTTGTCCATGATCTCTTCCTCTGTTCCTGAAAAATCCACTGAACCGGCTTCCTCACACTGGAACTTTGCGCTGGAGGTGTCGCACTGGTCAGCTCGGTTTCCATCCAGGGTGTTGGGGGCATTCACAAACAGCTTGCCCTTTGTCTCCATAAACGTAAAATCCGTCAAGGCAGGAACCAGGGCCATGCCGCCGCCGCAGCTGCCAAACACCGCTGTAATCTGAGGAATCACGCCGGATGCATTCACCTGATCAAGGTACAGTGCGCCAAATGCATTTAAAGCATCTGTTGCTTCCTGCAGTCTCAGGCCAGCACAATCAATAAAACCAATCACAGGCGCACCCATCTTCATGGCCATGCTGTAAATACCGGAAATCTTCTTTGCATGCATCTCACCCATGGTGCCGCCGAGAACGGACGCATCCTGGCTGTAGATATAAACCAGTGCTCCGTCGATGGTGCCGTAGCCTGTAATGACGCCGTCCGCCGGCTGCTTTTTTGCAGTCATATTGAAATCTGTGGAGCGCGCAATCACACTTCCACCCAGCTCAACAAAACTGCCCTCATCAAGCAAGCTTTCTATGCGCTTACCTGCTGATGTAAGTGCTGTAGTACTCATTTCAAGTCCTCCATCATGTTGATTAAAATGATATCGATTTTAAAACAAAATAAACCATCTATCATTCTAATACGAATGCGCACTTTTGGCAACCACTTTTTCTAAATTATTTTTCCTCCTTCTGAAAATAAAGAAACGATCCGCTGATTTTAAAAAATCTCCAGATCGTTTCCATCCGTATTACTTTAATATTCCTACTTTAATTCTTACACTTATTCCCTATGTTTCTTTATATAAACCGCCCCAAAATAAAGGGCATCAGCAGGATATACCTGCAAAAACTGATGCCGAGAAGCGCAAAGCAGACGGGCACCACCGTTACCCCAAAAGCCACTCCAAAGGACAGCACAAAGCTTTTTAACTTTGATACCACCAGTTCACACAGCCCCATAATCAGCAGTATTCCCAGAAATCTTGTGAGATACATAAAAACCAGATATGCGCCGATGCTGATAAAAGAGGGGACAGCCGCCAGATGCTCCATGCTGTAGGCCGGCGCGCTTAAGGCATGAAACCCATAGAGCCGATAAACCTCGAAAAGCTGGGGAAGCCAGAACACGCCCCATATAGCCAAGGACAGCACCACCCCGATCCCAGATACCTGAAGCTGTCTCCGTCCCCGTCCATTTTCAGTGGTTCGCAGTAAACGCACCTCATTGCTCTGATGATCCACACCAAAAACCGCCACAAAGACAATGCTGCTGACCAACGCTACAAAAAAGCTGGTGCGCAGATCGGACTGAGTATAACGCTCATCTCCTCCGGTGAGCAGCTCATATCCGGTACTATCCAAATACCAGCTGCCCTTTTTTGCGGCCAGATAATCTCCATGCTCCTTTAGGGCGTTTATGGCCTGAAGGGAATACTGAATGCTTATAAGTCTGTTTTCCTGCCCCTCCTGGCCAGATATTTCCGAATAAATCTGCTCATAGCCATCCTCTAATTTTTCCCAGTAGTATGGATCGATTTTATCCGCCCTCCCGCTCACCTGTCCTATCATCTCCCTATAAACAATGGTTACCATATCACTGTCTGCACTTACAGGCTTATATGAGACAAGATATGCCCCGGCGCCGATGAGGAGAATAAGAAGCGCCTTGCTGGTAAGAAGGGCCTTCACGCTCTCATGAAGCAGTGAGCAGGTATGGGAGCCGGGGTATATTTTCAAGAGCCTCCTGACGCGGCTAAAGAGCATAAGCCTCCTGTTTTCCCGCTCACGAGTGCGGGAAAAGGCAAAAACCGCCAGGGCTGAGAAAAGTCCAAGGAGCAGTAAGGCTTCCAAAAGGCTAAACCACAGCCTGTCCACAGGAAAATTTCCTACCCGTATGGTTCCATATGCTCCAAGGATTTCCTCCGTTCTGCTTAGTCCCATAAATGAAGTATGTTTAAGCGTCAGCAGGTTAGAGGTGTTTGAAATATTCTCATACAGCGCAACGGACAGGACGATCACCGAAAAAATCACGGAAACCACATATATGGAGCGTCTGAAAATGCAACTGACAAAATACATGGCACTTGCACAGACACAATAAAACAAAAAGCGGGCCAGGAAATTAAATGCCAGGAACTCACCCACGTTCAGCTTCAGCACACAGCCCTGATACCCGTACACAGACTGGATACTTCTGTGAAGCGCCCCCAAGCCGTATAGCTCGCCGCCCACAAGAAGGGATTCCATATGTAAAAGCATCATCAAAAGGCAGGTAAGATACAAAAGCAAAAGCTTACAAACCCCAAGTCTTTCCCGCCCCTCCTTCGTTGACTTTACCAACATCAAAAGGTTCTTCTCCCGCTCCGTTGTGACCAGCATTAAAACCACCAGCATGATAAAAAACAGCGCAAAGATGTCTGTAATCCTGTTTTCTAAGACAAGGCATATTCCCCTGGAGGGTCCAATGTCCGTCTTTACATCTGTCATTCTTCCATAGGCTTTGAGAATATCCTCAAAATTTCTGATTGCGTAGCCGGAAGAATAGAGTGAGCTCATTCCTTCCTGAGCCCTTTTTAATGCTCCTTCTGTATTTTCCAAAATACCGCTGATATACTGCGAATAGCCCATGCTGGCATCCAGCTCTCCCATCACCTCCCTGTAAAGCATCACCTCCTCCCGTAAGGTGGAGGTATATTTCAAATACGAGCCGGTCTGATAGATGAGAAGCAATTCACTGTAAGTTTTCTCATCCAGCCCCAAACTAAGCCAGGGTTCCTGGTCAAACCCTCCAAAGCGCTCCATGATATCAATGTCATCCATAATATTGATTAATTCGCTTTGGTCCAAACAGTATGCGTATGCCTCCTCCACGGAATAACCCTTAAGCTCCTCCCAGAGCCTTTTGTAGCCTGCTGGCTTTGACTGGCTGCTTATCGTTTTCTCCATCTCACTCACATACAGCAGCACACCATTTAGTACGACTGTGAGTACGAGCATCAGCAAAAGCAGAGGCTTTAAAAAAAGCTTTGTACATTCTCTCCCAAACATACCCTCTCCTATTCAAACAAAAGGTGTTTTGACCCTGATATCATTCAAATAGCTCTAGATACAGATCCTCCAGGCTTGGGCTTACACTGACCGCCCCCTGGGGTGCGCTGTCTGAAATCAGCCTGATCCGCACGCCCTCTGCCTCACTGCTCATATTGCTGCACTTATACCGTTCCTCCACAGCCAGCACCTCCTCGGGGGCTATATACAATTCGAACACCCTGCCTTCCATCTCCCAACAAAGCTCCGCCACACTTCCAGAACGCAGCAGCGTCCCTTCCTTAAGAAACAAAACCTCCTTGGAAATAAATTCAATATCCGAAACCACATGGGTGGATATAAGAACAATCTTATCCCTGGCCACACTGGAAATCAAATTTCTGATGCGGATGCGCTCCTTTGGATCAAGCCCGGCAGTGGGCTCATCTAAAACCAAAAGATCCGGATCACCTATAAGAGCCTGGGCGATGAGCGCCCGCTGCTTCATGCCCCCGGAAAGATGACCCATCAGCATACCACGTTTATCAGACATATTGACCCTTTCCAGGACCTCTGCGATCTGTCTGTCCGCCTTTTTCTTATTCATTCCCTTCAGGGAGGCCATGTAATAGAGAAACCTGTTCAATGTGAGTTCCCCATAGACCCCCTGGTGCTGGGGCATATATCCGATATGGGCCCGGTAAGCCTTTTTTAATTTTCTAATATCTCTTCCATCAAAAAACACCGTTCCGCTGCTCTGCTTCAGATTGTCCGTGATGATGTTCATCATGGTGGATTTTCCTGCTCCATTGGGTCCTAAAATCCCGTAAACCCCAGGGGTAAACGTGAAGCTGAAATCCTTCAGCGCCTGCACCGTCTTGTAATTCTTTGAGATGTCTCTAAGTTCTAACTCACTCATCCTTATCCACCGTCTTATGACTTAAATAATCTTCAAACTGCTGTTTTACAGCCGCATACAGTCTCTCCCCGCCAGCCTCCATAAATTCGGCACGCAGGTCGCTGATATATCTGTCAAAGTCACTAACGCTTCCAGAGAACAGATCGGACAGCTTCGCCATCACCTGGTTGGTGGCTGCAATCTCCTTCTCATAGTCAGTCCTGTCAAACTTAAAACCGCTCCAGGGGGAAACGTATCCATACTGACTGTATATATCAAAATATTCTGCCCTTTGGTTCTCCGACTCATAGTAGCACGCAGCCCCGATAAAGCCGTTGCCCCTAATCCAGGAGGCTGTCAGACCCACAGCCTCCAGCTGACCGGCGTTGACCGCATAAGCATGGCCATCATATATGGTATATCCGGCGCCATACTGAAGAAGATTTGACAGCTCCTCGTCCACAAACATTCTCCTTAAAAAGTCAAACGCCTCCTCCTTATGCTCTGACTGGCTTAAGATCGCGTTTGCAGCTATGTAGTCGTTGATCCTCAGACCGGTGTCGTAGGGGTAGAGCAATACCACCTCATCCGCTTCTATGACCCTGTTTTCATCCACACTCTCATAATAACCCATGCTGGTGATGTTCTGACCTGGAAACAACCCTTCAACGATGACATTTAAAAAGCTGTTTTCATAGTAAATCTGATAATCCGTGGTCACCTTTATCTGTTCCTCTGAATACAGCTGAAACATTTCGCGAAGAAGCTGGATGTATTCCTCATCATCCAGCGTGTAAATCAGGGGAGCCTCTGGTTCGTTTTCGTCCAGACAGATACCGGAGAGATATCCGTCAACGGGATAGAGCCTGGAAAAGTAGCAGTAATCCGCTGTATTTAAGGTATAATTCAGGCTGACAAACTGAGCATTGGTCTTTTCCTCCTCCTGCTGTATACGCACCAGCAGTTCTTTCAGCTCTGAAAGGGGCTTATTTAAATCCTCCTCCCCAAGTCCGTATTTATTCATCATTTCCTTTGAAACCACATAGGTCACCCCCGGCTGCGTGCTGTACGCATATCCGTTCAGCCCATAAATATCCCCGTCAATCCGCAGGGAAGCCCATTTTAATTCCGGCATGGAAGACGCCAGCTCCTCATCACCCTCTAAGTATGTATTCAGGCATTCCAGGTAGCCATCCTGGCGCAAAATATCATAGCTGGTAAGCCAGGAACCGTCAAACATTACGGACAGATAGCACAAATCCAGAGAATTGCCCCCGTCCACATAATCCTTAACCGCCTGGGCATATCCGCTGGTACTCGCGTTCTGATCTGGGCTGTACAGGTTTACGCATTCGACCCTGTATGTGCAGCCCTGCCTCTGCAGATATTGATTCACTTCCTCCACCGTCTCCTGATCCATACAGGAAAATTCATCACACCCATAGCAGAGTGTAACGATGCCGTCCTGAGCTGAAACTGCGGTTCCTTGGCTGGCATCGCTTATACTGGCCCCGTCGCCCGACGAAGGGCTTCCCCGGTCCGCGCATCCTGTCAGGCAAAACGCGCAGATTAATACATATAATAATTTTCTCATAGATAATACCCCGTTATAAAAACGGAGGCGGCCGCCAATATAGCGAACACCCCCACTATATTCAGAAATGGTATGGATCAATGTACTTAAAGTGATAAATCCAAAGTTTTTGTCAATGAACCATTGCTGCCGACAACCTTATATGACCCGTGAGCCCTGTAAAATTCATAGCCAGTATCCGGGTATTTTGTAACCATTGCAGGAGCGCTATTATTTGCCGGTCTAGAGGCTGAACCCGTTACAGTCTTCACCGTAAGGGGATTCGAAGTCTTAAACTCGTATGCGGTTAGATTAGTGGTAATATTTACCGAGCTGTCCGTTTGATGGTATATGCAGTATGCACTTGCGCTATTCGCTCCGCCTGACAAACTATAAGTAAACGTAATATCGTCAAAAGTTGTACTGTCTGTTACTGCAAATGCAGTCTGGCACATAAATACTGCAATAATTAAAGCCAACGCCGTTTTCTTTCTTGAAGTTTTCATGTCTGCCTCCTTCTTGAAACCATACCATTTCTACAAAATCACAAATTAGAATCCCCTAAAAATATATGTACCTTTTTCCTCCAGTTCCAAAAGCTCATCCTTATCCGCGACGTACACGCCGTCCTTCTTCTCACCTACTCCCTCATCCGTGCCCATCAGGTTGAAAAGCAAATGATCGCCGACAGTAAACATCAATGTTACATTTCTCTGGTAATATGCTTTCTGAAGCAGCTCTCCGTCCTTATTGTAAAAGGAATATTCCACCTTATAATCCCTTCCATCCTCTTCCTCGCCGGAGCGTATATACTCTGTCTTAACGGCAAAACAATCCCCGACTACACAGGCATCACTCACGGGACTTTTTACAAGATCCTTTGTCTCCCCCGTGTTTTCATCATACAGATAAAAGTAAAAGCAATCCTCCTCCATATCCTGTGTAAAAAAAAGAAGGGTCTGATCTATACCACCCGCAAGCCAAAAGGGAGCATCGCTTTTATATACTTCCTCACAGGTATTGTCCTCAGTGTCCAGCCGATAGAGAACGGATGTCTCGCTGCCGCCATCATTCATGCTGTACACATGGTTGCCAAGCTTTGTAATATCGGTGAAATTGCTTCCCTCTCTTTCTGAAAAGCCTGTAAATTCCATTGTTGACAGATCCAGGGTGCAGAGCTGATGGGTATCCGCATTTTCTGTAATATATCCCTCTATGCCATACTCATCAGTATATTCTTCTGTTTTTACACTCTCTGATTTTTTAAAACTGGAGAAATATAGAACATGGTCGTATATGAGGCCGTCAGACAAATCCACGCTGCCTTCAAAGGAACCCACCCTCCTTCTATTGCTGCCATCCATCTCGCATTCATAGATATCCGTATAAAATGTTGTTATACTTGAAACACCTATTTCCATTTCATCTACATCGGATTTTGTCTCGGAGGATGTAACAAAAATCAATCTCCTGCCATTATACACAATGGAATTGGTAAATACACCGGGATTTCTTACGGCTGCCGAACAGACAGGATCAGGATTTGTCTTTGAATTATAAACCAGATGACCGCAGGTAGGATCCTGACAGATTATTCTCATACCCGGACTATCCCAATCGCTCCAGAAGATTTGCTCTGTTCCCGTGGTAATACCCTCATTTTGATATGCAGATCCCAGATAAATATATCCATTTATACCATCTGCCCCCGCAATATCCGTTCCCTCTTTTCCTCCTGTACTGTCACAGCCGGTGAGGGATGCCGCCAAAGCCAAAGCATATAATAAGCCCATATGTCTCCTTGTTTTTCTCATTTGCCTACTCCCACGCATAAAGCTCTCCTCCTACAGTGATGTCCAAAACCTGGTCAATTTCCACATAATTTCCATACCATGTAATTCCTATAATCCCCTCCTCGTTTAATCCTATACTGGTAATATAGCTATTTATATCCTTGCTGCTAAGCTCCGTTCCGTCCAGAAAACTGATTTTCCAGGTTCGGGGAGCGCCATCCTTATCTATATCTAAATCCGACTCCATCCAAAAGCCGCCGGAGCTCAGATATCCTCTTTTGCCGTCGGAAAAGGTTATAAATTCCTCTGAAAAGCTCCCTTCCACAGGAACTTCAAAAAACAATTCCTTCGTCACCAAGGGAACTCTCTCCTCTGCCGCCTCCAGGTATGGAGTATACAGCACGATGCTTCTGACAGCCAGCTCAACATAATTCGTCTTTACATCCAGATACTCAAAGTTATCCAGATAGCACGACCCTCCCAGCACAAAATATCCTGCATTGGCTTCCTCGCCCTGATCCACACGATCACAATAGAGGGATGTGGAGGACACGTAATCATTATCTTCATTACCCATATATACCGAAAAATCCCAATAAATATCCGTCAGAATAGGGGAATGACCCTCCGGAGCCTGGCTTAAATCGCCTGCGGGCAAAGCGCTTCCATCAACGGTTTCAAGCCTTACCAGAAAATAAAAGTTTGTCTTGTCAAGAAACGCTTCACAAACTGTGATTCTATAATTGCCGCTCTCCTCTGCCTTATTCACATGAACCACCTCCTCATCCGACGGCCGAATGGAAGATGTAAAGTAGGACTGAAGATGATATCCCTCATCATTGTCAGAAGGAGAGATATCTGCGGAGGGCTCGGATATGGATGTATTCGTCTCCAAATCCTGGGCTGTCATATCATCCGTGTGACTTTGTATTGGTGCCTGGCTGCTCATAGTCTCGTTATCCACCTGGCTCTTCCCGCCTACACATCCTGCCAAAGTCAGGGTAAAAAGGGCAGCGGATAACAGTAACACCTTTTTTGCTTTTTTCATAAAATTATTCCCCCTTTACATGCTTTTATTATTCTTTTGCTGTCCTCATCATCTCCAACCGCAGTCAGTTTTTACATATACCATTTATAGTTCACCATCAATTCTAGAATCCTCATTGTATAAAATATCGCCGCCTTAAAATTTAATCTTCATATATTTCCCGAGCACATATAATAATTATACATTATATATTAAAAATGATTGTCAATAGGATTTTATTTGATTATTTTTCTTAATCTTTATATATCTTTAACACAATATAGCATACATTTTTTTCTCTGTCAATAATATATTACGGCAATAAGTATTTTTTCTTTGAATCTATATTTCTACATTTTCATGCTTTACTCCTCATAATCCCACCACATCCATCAGCCTTTTTAAATTATACCAGTAATCCTGACGAGCATCGGCTCCGGCGGTCAGCACTGGAAGGGTACAAACCTGATAATCACCCACTGTAAGATATAGCTCTCCCACCTGGAGTCCTTCCCGGACAGGAGCTTCCAAAAAGCGGTCGATGCAGTAGGAAACCTCCGGCTGGTCCAGTGACGACATGAGAATATCTGGGATGAGACTGTCATCATAGGTCAGAGGAACCGTACCCACTACTCCCTCCTTCACTTGGGCAGCCGGGATATCAATTTTAGGAAACTCCGAGTTGACCTTTTCATAGTATGTAAAGCCATAGTCAAAAAGGGACCTTGCATCCGCCCATTTCCAGGTTCTGTTGCTGGGCCAGCCACATGCTAAAAGCGCGATTGTAAAGCGTTTTCCATCCCGCTCTGCAGCTCCTACATAGCAGTATCCCGCATTGCCAGTAAAACCGGTTTTTCCGGACAAAGCCCCCTCATAGCTGTTGAGGAATGCATTCAGATTTGCCGCGTTATATGTGCTTTTATTATCCACATCTGTAAACACATGGCTGCTTGTGCGGGTTATTTCCAGAAAATCTTCATTTTGTATGCAGTAAGCCATGATCAGCGCCAGATCCTCTGCTGTAGTTTGATGACCATCCGCATCCAGACCATTGGGCGTTACAAAATGGGTATGGCTTGCCCCTATCTCCCTAGCCTTTTCGTTCATGAGCTGGGCAAAATCCTCCACGCTTCCCGCCACTCCCTCAGCGATAATCACCGCAGCGTCATTATAGGATTCAAGCATCAGGCCCAGAAGCAGGTCGCGCAGATAAAAGCGCTGCCCTTCCCGTACTCCCATGTGAACCTTGGGCATGGAGGCGGCGTAGGCAGACGCAGTAAAAATATCATCCTGACTAGCATGTTCCAGCGCGATGATGCAAGTCATAATTTTTGTAGTGCTGGCCATGGGAAGAAGACTTTCACCGTTTTTTGCATACAAAACCCTGCCAGTATCTGCATCCATAAGCACTGCGGCCTTTGCGTGGAGAGCGGCCGTCAGTTCCGCCGCCGCCTCCTCCTGTTCCACTGTCTGTTCCTCATCACAGACCACACGGCAGGGAAAAAGACAGCCTGCAAGCATCAGCGCCAAGGTCAGCAGAGCCACCAAAAATGCTTTTCTTCTCATGAAAAAACCTCCGATTCTCACTGTCCATCCAAGCAGGATGTTTTAACAGTATACGAATCCGAGGTGTTTTGTAGACCTCTTCTATTAAACGCAGATTTGAATTTCCTTCTGAAGCGCTTGAAATTCAACCTCCTCATAGGAGCCGCCGAATTCACCATCCAGTACCCAGTCCAGCTTTTCAGGCGTCTTAATCCGGGCCCTGGAACACTTGCGCCGAATCACATATTCCGAGGAGCGGCCGGTAAACAGCTGGGGAATGATTTCACTGAGCAGCAAAGGATTATCCACTGCCCGCACCAGGGTCAGCTCAAAAACCCCGTCATCCAGAACCACATCCCGCCCCGGCCAATGTTTCACACCCCCCACGCTCTTTGAATTAGAAATCATACCGTAAATAAAATTTCCTTCGATCTCCTCCTCCGGCAGTTCGATCCTCATGGCTATGGGACGGATATTCTGAATTCCTTTCACACCTTCAATGTAGTACGCGGGATGTCCAATCAGGTTTTTATATTCCTGGGGCGTGGTGTAGGTCACCTCCGTAAAGGCGCCGAAAGCAGCCACATAGGTAAAGTATTCCGAGCCGAAGCACCCCAGGTCACACCCCATGGGCTCCGCCCTTGCGATTATTTTCGCAGCCTTCACCATATCCGTGGGAATACCGATGCTCCTGGCAAAGTCGTTGGTGGTTCCCGCCGGAATATAGCCCAGCAAGGGTCTGCGCTCCTTAGGAAGCGCCACAAGACCAGTCATGGCCTCCTGCAAAGAGCCATCTCCGCCGCTAACCACCAGCATATCATACGCAATGGCATACTCAGCGATCAGTTCCTGTATGTGATCCGGATGCTGGGTTGTAATCACCGTAACCAGATACTCTTCCTTTGTGAATACATCAATGATTTCTGCCAGATTCTTTGCGATTTTTCCCTTTCCCGCATGTTTATTAAAGATAAACAGCAGTTTTCTTTTGCTCATAATGATATCCCCCTTCTCGTTTCCCAATATAAGGCGGTCTCCTAAAAGCCCTCATATCTCGTAAACATGCAGAAATCAAAGCTGCTCATCCAGCTTACGCCCCCCTGACCGTCATAACATATTATTCGTCACTCTATCATATCCCATTTCACTTTTCAAGGGAACTAATTATAAAAAAAGAATAAACCTTCATGCGCCTGGCAGGCGCACTTGACATCCCTGAATTATAGCATTCATAAATCCGGCCCCCTCTGCATAAACTGGTCAAAAAATCCTAAGGGAAGCCATGTCAGCAGGAAGAGAAAAAAGAATAAAAATTTCCCCCACCGTGGCAGGTGCCCTGATCCTGACGGCCTCGGGACTGATTAGCCGCGTCATCGGATTTTTCTACCGAATATTTCTCTCCAACACCATCGGAGCCGAGGGAATGGGACTCTACTCCCTGATCATGCCTGTCTTTACTATTTGCTTTTCCCTTTGCGGAGGCGCCTATCAAACTACAATCTCCGCTTTTATAGCCGCCAGAAGAAGAGATGTCAGCCGCCACCATATCTGTATAACAGGAATCGGTCTGTCCCTGGGAAGCGCATTGCTGCTTTCAGGGGCACTTTATGCTTTCAATGAACCCATTGCAGTGAATATCCTCATAGAGCCCCGGTGCGCTTCTCTGATCCGGCTGCTTGCCCTGACCCTTCCCTTCAGCGCCCTTCATGCATGCATCAACGGCTATTACTATGGCCTTAAGAATTCAGGCATTCCCGCCACATCCCAGCTGGTGGAGCAATCCGGCAGAGTGGCATGTGTATATGTTCTCTGGTACAAGCGCATCTTAGCAGGATCTGGCATCTCTGCGGCGGATGCAGTGTGGGGGATGCTGGCAGGAGAGGCTTTAGCGGTAGTGTTCCTTCTTCTGAGTCTGCTTTTTCATACCCGTAAAAATGTTGCTCCCACTCCAGCCCTTAAGGGCTCCGCATCCTACAAACATATCACCAGACCCATTCTTGCCATGTCCGTTCCCCTGATGCTGAACCGGCTGCTGCTTTCCCTGCTTTCCGGCATAGAAGCAGTCTGGATTCCTCTGCGGCTTCAGACCTTCGGTCTTTCAAACGCAGATGCTCTGAGCATCTATGGAGTTTTGAACGGCATGAGTATGCCGTTTATTCTATTTCCCAGCGCCCTTACCAACTCTCTGGCGGTGGTGCTGCTGCCGGATGTGGCGGAGTCAAGAGCCTGCGGCAAAGAAGACCGGATCTGCGTAACCGCCACCAGAAATATCCATATCTGTCTTACCTTCGGAATCCTTTTTACGGGAATATTTTTCTGCTTTGGAGAGGAAATGGGCAGCATGATCTTCGACCAGGAGATTGCGGGCATCTACATCAAGAATCTGGCCCTCCTCTGCCCTTTTCTCTATCTTTCCACCACACTGGGAAGCATATTAAATGGTCTGGGCCGCACCGGCATCACCTTCGTGCAAAACTGCGTCAGCACCCTGATCAGGCTGGGCTTTGTGTACATCCTTATACCGGTTTTCGGCATGAAGGCGTATCTTTGGGGCATTTTGGTATCCCAGCTGGCGCTGACCGCCATGAATCTGATATCCCTGAAAAAAGAAGCGCCGTTTGCTTTCAGCTTCTGGCGCTCCGTGTTGTTTCCCAGTATTCTGTTTTGCGTATCCTTCCTGATTGGAAAGCAATTCGAGTTATTTTTCAGGGATATGCTGGGGCTGTCTCCCCTGATCTCCCTTGCAGGGTGCTGTATCATCATCATGGCGTTGTTTCTGGTGGGGATTTGGCGTCTGCCCTCCCCCGCAGAGAGGACTATTTCAGCATCCCCAGCAGCTCCTCCTCTGTAACCACAGGTATGCCCAGCTGCTGGGCCTTCGTGAGCTTGCTTCCTGCCGCCTCCCCGGCCACCAAAAAGCTGGTCTTTTTCGATACGCTTCCCGCCACCTTGCCGCCGTTTTTCTCGATGAGCTCCGTGACCTCTTTTCGTCCCATAGTGGGAAGCGTTCCTGTCACCACGATGGTCTGACCGGAAAATGGGCCCTCACCAGTCTCCTGCTTTTGCGCTGTCATGTTCACACCTCTGGCCTTCAGGCGCTCTATGACGGTTTGAACCTCCTCCCGTTCAAAGAACTGGCGGATGGCCCTGGCGCTGATCTCACCAATGTCCTCCACACTGCAAAGGCTTTCCACATCCGCCTGCTCCAGGGCCTCTAGGGAACCAAATTTTCTGATCAGAGCCTTTGCGGCAGCCTTTCCGATATTTGGAATGCCAAGGCCGGTAACCAGCCGTTCCGGAGAATTTTTCTTAGAGCCTTCAATAGCCGCAAGAAGCTTATCCGTATTCTTTTCCTTCCCGATGAGTCCCTGCTCAATCAGCTCCTCCCGGTGAAGGTGAAGGTCGTAGATATCCGCCACATCCCGAAGATATCCCTGTTCTGTCAGCAGTTGAATATAGACCTCCCCAAAGCCCTTGATATCCATGGCGTCACGGCTGACAAAATTGATGATATTTCGCTGAATCTGGGAAGGGCATGCGGGATTGATACATTTCAGATCCGCCGTATCCTCCTCCCTGACTGTGGGTTTCCCACATACAGGGCAGGTATCCGGCAGCTGGAACACGGGAACCGTTTTCGTTTCCGGGGTTTTTACCACCTGCTTAATCTTTGGAATGATTTCGCCGCTCTTATACACCAACACATGACTGCCGATACCCACTCCAAGAGAATCGATGAAATCCTGATTGTGAAGTGTGGCCCTGGACACGGTGGTGCCGCAGAGACGGATCGGAGTAAACACCGCTGTGGGTGTGATGCGCCCGGTACGTCCCACGGAAAGCTCAATGTCAAGAACGGTGGCCTCCTTCTCCTCCGGGGGATATTTGTAGGCCACTGCCCAGCGGGGAACCTTGGAGGTGGTTCCAAGAGCCGCCCGATCTGTAAAGGAATCCAGCTTCACCACCGCCCCGTCAATATCATAGGCCAGGTTTCCCCGCATCTCTCCGATTTTTTCTATGGCGCTCCATATCTCCTGAAAGGTATCGCAGACAAAGTAGGTGTCTATGATCTTTACCCCCTGTCTTTTCAGCCACTCATAGCCCTCCACATGACCGTTAAAAGAGATCCCCTGGGTCTCCTGTATGTTAAATATAAACATGGACAGGCGGCGCTCCTTTGTAACGGAAGGATCAAGCTGGCGAAGGGTTCCGGCTGCACAGTTTCTGGGATTTGCAAAGGTTTTTTTTCCAAGAAGCTCCTGTTTTGCGTTGACCTCCTCAAAGGCCTCATTCTCCATGTATACCTCCCCCCGAAGCTCCACATAGGGAACCTTTTCCGGCAGAGAAGCGACAATGTCGCCGATCATGCGGGCATTGGCAGTCACATCCTCTCCCTGGAGAATCCCATCGCCCCTGGTTTCCGCCAGCACCAGCTCGCCATTCTCATAACGCAGGCTCATGGAAAGGCCATCGATCTTGGTCTCCACAACAAACCGGGGATGTTTTAGGGCACCCTGGCAATCTGCGACAAACTGCTCCACCTCCTCCTTTGAGAACACATCCTGGAGGCTCAGCATGGGATTGCGGTGTTGTACCAGGACACCTGCCCGGCGCTTTGCGCTGCCCCCCACCTTCTGCGTGGGGCTGTCTTTTGTGATCCACTCCGGATGCTCCTTTTCCATGGCCTTTAGTTTCAGCATCAGCTGGTCATACTCATAATCCGTAATCTCCGGATCATCCTGATTATAATAACGGTCATTATGATGCCGGATCTGCTTTACCAGGGCCTGGTAGTCTTTTTTTTCACTCACTCCCTATTAACCTCCTGTCCAAGACCAATCCGTCTTAGAAGCTCATCAAGCTCCCCGCCGGTAATCTCCCGGTAATTTCCCATCTTGAGTGTACCCAGACGAATGTTCAGTATACGGATTCGTTTCAAATTTGTCACCTTCACACCGCAGGTCTGACACATGCGCCTGATCTGGCGGTTCAAGCCCTGGGTCAGCACAATGTGAAAGGTTCTCTCGCCGGTTTTCCAGGCTTTACAGGGTCTGGTAAGCCCTTCCGGAAGCGGTATGCCGCCCCGGAGTCTTTTCAAAAGCCCCTCTGTAACCGGCCGGTCAATGGTCACCACATACTCCTTTTCATGATAAAACCTGGCCTTTGCGATGCGGTTTGCCAGCTCCCCCTGGTTTGTCAGCAGAAGAAGTCCCTCTGAATCCTTGTCCAGCCTTCCGATACTGAAGATGCGAAAGGGGAGCTTTAAATACTCCTCCACCGTCGTGGCTCCCTGCCCTGCGCTGCTGCAGACAATGCCCCTGGGCTTGTAAAAGGCCAAAAGCCTGGGAACGGTTTTTTTCAGCTTCATTTCAACTGCTTTGCCGTCAATCAGAATCTGGTCTGCATCCGTCACCCGAATCCCGTTATGGGCAGGCTCCCCATTAACGGATACACGGCTCTCCGCCACCAGTTCATCCGCTCTTCTCCTGGAGCAGTATCCAATCTCACTCAGGTATTTGTTCAATCTGATGGGCTCCATAGTCCCTCCTAGCAAATAAACATGGCATCCCCAAAGGAAAAGAAGCGGTATCTCTCCCGGACAGCCTCCTCATAGGCAGCCAGCACATGCTCCCGGCCTGCCAGGGCGGAAACCAGCATGATCAGCGTGGACTGGGGCAGGTGAAAGTTTGTGATCAATGCGTCCACCATCTGAAATTCATAGCCCGGATAGATGAAAATCTCTGTCCAGCCGCTTCCCGGGGACACAACCCCCTTTTTCGACGCGGACTCCAGGGTTCTGCAGCTGGTGGTTCCCACAGCAATGACCCGATGCCCCCCAGCCTTTGCGCGATTGATTTTTTCCGCCTCATCTGGAGCAATCATAAAAAACTCCGAATGCATATGATGCTCCTCGATGGTTTCAGCCTTCACCGGCCGGAAGGTGCCAAGCCCCACGTGGAGGGTCACACTGGCAATTTCCACCCCCTTTGAAGCGATATCCGCCAAAAGCTCCTTTGTAAAATGGAGTCCCGCGGTGGGTGCAGCGGCGCTTCCCTCGTATTTTGCATAAACCGTCTGATAGCGGTTCTTATCCTTTAACTCATGGGTGATGTAGGGGGGCAGGGGCATTTGTCCCAGCTGATCAAGAATTTCCTCAAAAATCCCGTCATAGGAAAAACGGACTTTCCGGTTTCCCTCCTCCTCCACAGAAAGCACCTCTCCCTTCAGAAGACCACCTCCAAAGGAGAGCCTTGCCCCAGGCTTGCACTTCTTTCCGGGCTTTACAAGGGTTTCCCACACATTGTCCTCAAAGCGTTTTAGAAGAAGCACCTCCACCTTGCCTCCCGTGCCCTCGCGAACACCGTACAGTCTGGCGGGAATCACCTTGGTGTCATTGATCACCAGGCAGTCTCCCGGCTCAAGGAAGTCTATGATCTCCTTAAATATATGGTGAGAATATTCACCGGTATTTTTGTCCAGCACCATCAGCCTGGAGGAGCTCCGATCCTCCAATGGATCCTGGGCGATCAGCTCCTGGGGCAGATCATAATCGTAATCCTTTACAAACATATTTTTCCTCTTTTCTCTAACGATATCCATCCCAGATGCGAAAAGCCATTCTCCTATACCAGGAGAGCTTTTCATCAATATAGCGGCAGCACTTGCGGTAAACTGCAAGCATCACCTGCTTTTTTTCCTCTGTGATCTCGTGGTCGCTGAAGACTGCCTCCTGAGCAATATGCAGTACCATCCTCCACTGCTTCTCCTCCACCGGATAAAAAAGAGACAGATCATGGGGAGACGCAGCCTCATCCACGGGCACATGATAGCGGGCGGACATATGGCAAAGCTCTCTGTAAATTGCCAGACAGCTGTTCCTGCAGCTCCTCTGGGTAAATTTTCTGCGGCGCGCGAAAATCCTTGTCCTGCGGTGTGAATACAGAAATCCGCAAATCAGCAGAAGTATCAGAAGCGCTGTCAGTATATTTCGGATCAGACGAAGGGTTTTGGAGGAAATCTCCGTTCCAGAGGACCCGGGGTCTGTTCCCTGGGAGTCAAAATCCCCCGTTCCAGAAGCGCCAGGGCCAGTCTCCCCCTGTGCCGGGGATGTGCCTGCCGTGTCCGTCCCCTCCTCCGTTGTCTCCTCGCCGCTTTCCTCCTCCGTATCCGGGTCCGCTGTAGTGGGAGCCTCCTCTGGGGGTAACTGCGGCAGAGTGATCTCCTCCTCAGCAGTGCCCGGCGTCTCTGCCGAATCGCTTTCTGTTTCGGCTGACCCGGCGGGGGGCGCATAGCCATCCTGATTCATCTCCGGAGTAAACCCTCCAGGATTTCCATTATATCCCGGCGTCACCTCCACCGGAATCCACCCAAAGCCGTCAATATAGATTTCCGGCCAGGCATGGGCATAGGAATCATCAACACTTACCTGCGTATCAGCGCTCATAGGAGGAATCACGTATCCCTGAACATACCGGGCAGGAATTCCCAAGCAACGGAAGATCATCACCGCTGCGGAGGCAAAATGCGTACAGTATCCTTCCCTGCTCTCGAACAGAAAATACTCAATAAAATCTTCCCCAGCCGGGCATCGCTCCGGCGTCAGCGTATAGGTGGATTCCCTGGCCACCTCCTGCTGCACAAAGGTCACCGCTTCCCCTATACTGTCAAAGGAGTATCCGCCATATTCCTCCACAAGCCTGTCCAAGCGCTCCGGCACCTGCAGATCCTGCTCATACACAAACTGCCGGTATGCCTGCTCCAGATCCATAAAATACTTTAAATCTGCCAGCTGATCCGGCATCATATCCAAATCGTTTTCAAAGGATGACCGAAGCCTCTGCAAATTCAGCTGAAGATACTCCAGCCGCTCCAGGGACCATCCGTCATTGGTATCAGGAAAATACGCGTCATACAAATTTTCCAGATTCCCATTCCTTCTGGTCAGATAAGTCAGATTGCTGATATCTCCATCCTCCTGGGATACAAGGCCATAATAGGGCAGACACAGGTATTCGCTGTCGCTGACCTGCAGATCCGGCGCCTGGATTCTCCAGCGGATGGGAGACATATCGTAAAACAGATTGTAATATACAGCCACGTCACCCATCAGCGATGAAACCAGCTGGTTGTCAACAATATCATACACATTCCGTATCATATGATAGCCCAGACTCATGATGAAGCTCTCATCATAATTCGCCAGAGCCTGGAAACTCTCCGTCTCATAGGCTGCGTCAGGCAGCGGGTCCCAGCCCGCTCCGTCATAGACCTCCCCCACATAGCCTTTCAGATAGCTGTAATGCCTGATATCCGCATCAACGCTCACAAGCAGATGAACTTCATGGTTAAATCGAAGAGAATTGCCCCCGTTTATCTGCCCTCCATTGATTCCGCCCGCACTGTATCGGCCCAAAAGCTGTTCATACAGCTCTCTGATGGAGGAGCTGTACACTGTATCACGGACGGGTCCAAGGATGCTTTCCACTCGCGGATAAAACAGTCCCCGTCCAAGATAGATCGATACGGCAAAAAAGAACAGCATCATCAGAACCGCCAAGCCTCGAAGTCCCCTCTGGGAAGCATGATCCGTCCGAATCTCTGGCAGGAAGCTGCCGCAGAAGGCGGTTTTTCTGATCATCACAAATCCCAGAAGGCTTCCCAGCACCAGATACATATGCTCCGCTTCCGGCACATGGCCGCTGACCAGTATGATCACAAGCCAGGGGACAAAGGCTGCGGCTGTAATCAAGGAGGAGCAGGGGCGGGCAGCAGAAAGGGAGAGGGGAACACACACCGGGATCAGCAAAAGGAGCATAGCCAAGCTGCCCTCTCCCACAGCCACCGTGCCCTCCCTGAACAGTGGGAGGCTTATGGAATAATAGCTGTTAAAGCTTTGGGCAATCATTGTATAAATATAACGCAGAGAGGAGGCCCAGGATTGCCGGTGAAAAATCAGCAAAAGTATAAGCAAAAACGTCCCTACAGCCGTAAGAATAAGCCTCGCGCCTTTTTTTGCGGAGAAAACGGCAAAAAAATACAGGCTTGCAAGGGCTGCACCGGCGGCCACAAATATACTGTCAAAAATAATATCATAGCTTTCCCCCAGACAGCACATCATACCGATGCAGCCTATAAAAACCAAGCACAGCTTCATGATATAATCAAAAATATTCTGTTGTGATTTTGCCTCTCCACCAGGCTCTTCATAGAATACCCCTTGGTCGATCTCAATCCCCAGCGTATTCTCCAGCTTATTTTTTTTCAAAATTCTCTCCTAATACAATTCAAGATGAAGCTGTCCAAGCGCCTCCTGAAGTCCCTTCACGGGAAGCACATGATAATACAAGCTTTCCGAGAGCTGTTCCGTGTGCATATCCCTGTTTTCTATGGAATAAATCCTTGTCCGTTTCACCTGTTCCAGGCTCTCCAGCTGGGCCATCTCATTTTCATCAACAGAACCCGTAATGTACAAAAGCTGCTCGATCTGACAGGCAAGGCTCAACTGGGATATTATCTCGGAAGGCAAAATTTTCCGGCAATAAGCGGCGGCAGTTAACATACCGATACTCTCAAACAGATCCTCGTCCTTTTCCAGATGTCTCTGCACCACCATCTGCCTGTGAACGTCATACCAGGCAAGGGTCATGCTGCAATTTGCCTCCAAAATGGATATGCACAGAGCAACCGCGGTATGAACACGCTGATGATAGGACATCTGATTATCACAGTGCATGTCAACCAGAATAACCGTCCTGTCGATAATGGGAAAAGAATAATCCTTTACCATCAGCTTCTGAGACTTGGCGGTGAGCTTCCAGTCCACTCTGGAAAGCCTGTCGCCAATGCGGTAATCTCTGACCTGAAAAACCTCCGATGGATCGTCGCCCACCCGATCTCTGTAGAAACGCTGAATATTATTTCTGGCGTCATCCTCCGTCCGTTTGTCCTCCGCCAATGGCATGAAAAAGCGGGATGATCGGTCTCGTACAAATATCTGCTGAAATTCAGGAAGAACCGTCATGGATGCCGCTTTACTTTTCAATCTTCTTTTTACGGAAAACAGGTGGAGGAAATCATAAACGTATATATATCGGGGTTCAATCCGCAATGTCCCTGCATAGCGCACAGTTATAGGCAGATGCATCAGCGACACTCTGCCTGGCAGAGATGTAAAGGGCAGCCGCAGCTTCAACCTCTCGCTGCTCTGGAAGTAGGTCAGTTCAATCATAATCTCCCCGTAAAACACAGGAAATACCAACCTGTTTTTTATACGAGCCCGAAGCTCTCCCTTTTTTCCTACCGTTATGGTATCTTTCGGAGAGGCGAATGCCACCCGCAGCCCCCAGGCTGAAAGCAGCACATAAAAAAGGGACAGCAGCGCAAACATCAGCTCGATACCTACCAGAATTGTAGGAAAGGATTCCAGATACGCCACTCCCATATATACGGTTACGACCAGGATGAGCAAAAGAATCCACAATCGTTTCAGCATCATTCTTCCTTTCCGCTACCTGATTCCACTGATCCTGGGCTTTGGCATGGTTTCCAGTATTTCATTTAGCACATCATACTTGGTAATATGCTTGATTCTGGCAGCAGGGCTTAAGATCACCCTGTGCTCAGTCACGCTCATGAACACCCTCTGTACATCATCCGGAACCACATAATCCCGTCCGTGTAAAAACGCATAGGCGCTTGCCATTTTGCAAAGAGACACACCTGCTCTGGGGCTTGCTCCCAACTCTAAATTTGGATTAGCCCTGGTAGCCTGTACCAATGAAACAATATATTTGTAAATCATATCATGAACATAAACCCGCTTCACTATTTCCTGCATCTGAATAAGCCGGTTCTTTGACAGCACGCCCTGGGTCTCCTCGCGCTCCGCGTCCCTCTTGCTCTTTAAAATATTAATCTCATCCTCCTCAGCAGGATATCCCATGGAAATTCGGATCATAAAACGATCCAGCTGGGATTCAGGCAATAGCTGGGTACCGGCGGAGCCTGAAGGGTTCTGGGTTGCGATAACATGGAACGGAGGCTCCAACTCCATCGTCTCCCCGTCCACAGTCACCTTTCCCTCCTCCATAACCTCCAAAAGAGCGGACTGCGATTTGGGAGATGTACGGTTGATCTCATCTGCCAAAAACAGATTGCAAAAGATCGGTCCCGGCGTAAACTGCATCACACCTTTTTCCTGGTCATACATATGAAAGCCTGTAATGTCACTGGGCAAAACATCCGGTGTGAACTGCATCCTGGCAGCCTGAAGCCCCAGCACCTTGGCAAAAGCCATGGCCATGGTGGTTTTTCCAAGCCCCGGTATATCCTCAATAAGGATATGTCCTCCAGCCAGGATACCGCAAAACACCTTTTCGACCACCTGATGCTTTCCCATTACATTTTTTTCAACCTCAGCTATAACCGAATTTGCCAATTCTTCGTAAGTCATCACTGTTCCTCTGCTTCCCGGGCAGCCTCCTGCCCATTCATTATATCCATCAGCTCCTCCAAGCGGGAATCCTGGCTGCATGCCTCCTTAAGGGCTCCGTCTACAGTGGAGGACAATTCAAGGATACAGTCATACTCGTTCACCGATCTAAGATAAGCATTCAATTTTGCCGTAATCTCTCCATTGTAGATATGCGGGATTCCGTCATCCCCAATAACCACGTAAAAACGGGTCAGGGTAGGAGCCGGCGTGGAAATATTATAAAACTTGATGTTATAGGAAGCATATACCACAAAGGATGAGGAATCCATGCCTTCGATAAAATAACAGGTAAGCCCCTGATACTCCTCTACGATCTCCGCCCTCTGATCCAGCTCCTCCTGGGTAACCGGTGTTCCGCCGTTATAATCCACGATATTCATCAGATCCGCAAGGCTGCAGCTTTCAAATGCGTCAAAATATGCCTGTATCAGGGCTGAAATCTCCGGATAATCCTCGCTTTCCAAAAACTCCTGATTAAATGGCGGATTGATGGTTCCCATTGCAGATTCTGGAGGCTGAGAAGTCTCCTGATCTGCATTTTCCCCCTCATCCGGTGTTTCTGCGCCCACTTCATTTCCGGACGTATCTGGAGCGGTCTGCAAAGATGACCCCTCCTGCTGTGAGGATGTATCGATACCATTTGAAATATCCAGATACAATGTGCTTGTCTCGGCGTCCGCGCCAGCGGTCTGATTCGGTCCCGAACATGATTTAATGACAATGACAATGATGATGACAAGAATCAGCGTAATGATTATGCCAAGGCCCAGAGGCCCTCCTATTTTTTCCAAATTCTCGTCAATCTCTCCCATAATTCCCTTTTTATTTTTCTTTTTAAATTCAAATTCCAAATCAATTCCTCCAAACGGAACAAAATTATTCTGCAAAATCTGCCCGCAGCCTGCTGTTTCTTCACCAGGACATACAGAAGAATTGTATCAAATTTCCGTATAAATATCAAGATGATGTTGAAGCCAAAAGCCTAATCCGTTTTAGACAGCCAAACCCAATTTTGAAGAAAAGAAAAAAAAGCATTGACAATCACTTGGTAAATGTAGTAAGATAACGGCAATGCACCTGTAGCTCAGTGGATAGAGCACCGGCCTCCGGAGCCGGGTGCG
>CALWLH010000076.1 GCA_944381475.1 uncultured Lachnospiraceae bacterium
GTCAGGTAATACACATCATAATTGTACTCAAATATCTCCTCCACCACATAGTACCCTTCTTTATTATTAAATAAAGCGCAGCCGTATAGCAGGCAGGAGGAAATAAAAAGTATACTGCACAAAAATACGCGAAGCCATCTTCGTCCGTTCTCCATACTGCACACCTCTATTCCTTATAATTCAGGGGGATGCGGACCGAAAAGGTGGTTCCCTCGTTTAATTTACTGTAAACCCGGATGGCGCCGTTATGCATCTGAATTACACTTTTAGTGATGGCAAGCCCCAGACCGGTTCCCCCCGTTTCCCGGGATCTCGCCTTATCCACACGATAAAAACGGTCAAAGATCAGATCCAAACAGTCCTCAGGTATTCCCACGCCGGAATCCTGTACCTTGATATACATATACCTGTGATCCGCATTCAAGGACACATGGACAAAGCCGTTGTCCACATTGTACTTGATGGCATTCTCCACCAGATTGCTGATGGCCAGGGTCAGCTTGGTCTCATCCACCTCCGCCGTCACAGGGCGAAAGCTCTCCATGACCAGCTCAATATTACGCTGCTTTGCGATAGGCAGAAGCCGGTGCAGGATACTGTTGAGCAGCTCGTTCATGTCCACCTTGCTGATCTCCAGGGCTGCGGCAGACTTATCCATCTTCACCAGCGCCAGCAGGTCAGAAATAATCTTCGCCTCCCGGTCAATCTCCTTGGAAATGTCCTCCATAAACTCTTTGTAAAGCTCTATGGGAGCGTCCTCCATGGTCATCAGAGAATCCGCCAGCACCCGGATGGAGGTGATGGGCGTTTTCAGCTCATGGGACACATTGGAGACAAACTCCTGCCGAGACTCATCCAGCTTCTGCAGCTGGGAGAGAATGCTGTTGAAAGCAACGGTGATCTCCGTCAGCTCCGAATAACCCACAGGATTTAAGGAGGATACCGTTCCGGTGCTGACCTGCTTTACGGATTCCTTTAAGGAAGCAAAGGGAATAACCACGATATGGGAAGCCCATAATGCCAACACCAAAAGCACGATTACCAGCATCACTGTAAGAAGAACCAATTTTCCCTGAAGGCTTCCAAGCTGTGCCAGCTGCTGTGCTATACTGCTGGATACCGCAATCACTCCAAGCACGGTATCATTGGACGTACTCTGGATGGGCATAATAAGAAGCAGGGTTTCCTGCTCCTCATCCATGTGGGAATAAACCGTACCGTCATAGGCCGCCAACACGTTGGCATCAATCAGAAAGCGCCCCACATTCACATCCACCGTGTCGCTGATTACCATAAAGGAAGCGTCCATCACCATGATTCGGCCATCATAGTCCTTAGCCATCTGCTGCATCTCCCCGGTGAGATTGATGGACGCAGAAGCGTTGTACAAATACCCGGCGGTGACGATCTGGTTGGCCATGATCAGGGTCTGGTTCCTCAGCTCCGTCTCCCGGCTGCCTAACAAGGTCTGGCGGACATTCTGATACAGCACGACCTCCAAAATCGACAGCGGAACAACCCCCGCAAGAAGCACCAGCAAAAAAACAAGGAGACGCAGACTGTAAAAATTCTTAATGAATTTTGTTTTTTTCATGTCTGCCCCTCCTTATTTCTGATTCTGAATTACTTTTTAAAATAGTAGCCTACCCCCCATTTTGTGTGAACATATTTGGGTTCACTGGGATTTGTCTCGATTTTTTCACGGAGACGCCGGATATGTACATCCACAGTCCGCACATCGCCGGGATATTCATAGCCCCACACCAGCTGCAAAAGGGACTCCCGGCTGTATACCTTGTTGGGATTTGTGACCAAAAGCTCCAGAAGATCAAACTCCTTCGCCGTCAGATTCACCTCTTTTCCCTGAATGAACACTCTCCGTCCATCCAGATCCAGGGTCATATCTCCCACCGTAATGCTCTTTGAGGAAGCATCCTCCTCCTTAGCTGCTGTCCTGGTTCTTCTCATGATGGCCTTGATTCGAGCCTTCACCTCCAGGATGTTAAAGGGCTTGGTGACGTAATCATCCGCGCCATATTCCAGCCCCAGGATCTTGTCCATGTCATCACCCTTGGCTGTCAGCATGATCACCGGCATGCTGGAAAATTCCCGTATCTGCTGCAGAACCTGAAAGCCATCGTATTTCGGAAGCATCACATCCAACAGCACCACATCATAAGCGTTCTGCTTTGCCAGCTGAATGGCTTCCTCACCGTCATAGGCACAGTCCACCTGCATCTGCTCCTGCTCCAGACTGAATTTCAATCCCTTTACGATCATCTTCTCATCGTCCACTACCAAAACTCTCGCCATAACCCTCTATATCATCCTTTCTCTAGTCTACTGTAATATAATCCTTTATCCTCTCAAAGGCGGCTTCCTTGATACCGCTGACCTGCATGATATCCTGAATCTGTGAAAAAGGCCCGTGCTCCTCCCGATAAGAAATGATATCCCTGGCACGGCTTTCTCCAATTCCGCTGAGCATCATCAGCTGCTCCATGGTGGCGGTATTAATGTTGATCTTCCCGTCCTGCGCCTGTCCATCTGCCGGAGCAGTCCAGCCTGCTTCAAGCTGCTCCCAGGTGGGGACAAAAATCTGCTCGCCATCATGGATCATTTCCGCCAAATTCAGCGCAGCGGCAGCCCCTTCCTCTGTGATTCCTCCTGCCAGCTCCAAAGCCTCAAAAACCCGGCTGCCTGCAGGAAGCTCATAGACTCCGGGAGAAGTCACTGCCCCGCAAACGTGGACAAAACAGCTGCTGGTCTCGGCCTCGGCAGCCGCAGGTTCCTCTGCGGTCTCCCCGCCGGTCTGGCCGGCTTCCGACGCCTCCTCTGTAAGAACGCTCACGCCCTCAAGCTGCAGACTGGCAGACGAGGGCGCGCATGCATACAACACCAGGGCAGCCAAGGCTGCCCCTGTAAATTTTTTCTTTTTCATTATGATCACCACCGCTTTCCATCAATCGGCATATTCACAGAAATATGCCCTGCGGCTGATCGTTATACCCTTTTCCTATTGTAGTGAAAAAAAAGCAAAAAGACAAGTCTATTTTTGAATTTCCTGATGTTTTTTTCCGAGGAAGCCCAGCTTTGACGTCACCACATTGGTTCCCACATAAAAAACCTTTGCCTTGTAAACCCTTGCGGTCACAATGATCAGCGCCACATTGGAAGCGATCAAAATCAGCAGCTCCAAAAATCCCTCCAGAAGTCCGGCGTTTCCTACCAGAATGTCGGAGCTCAGGATAAAGGCGCTGGTAAGAGGAATGATTCGGATGATTCTGCTGACAGCCTCATTTTCCATCATAATGGTGAAATACGAGCCGAAAAATCCGATAATAACCAGTACATTGTAGATCCCCATGCCGTTTGCCAATTCCTCGGCCTTACCGATACAGGAGGCCACCAATCCTGCCAGCACACAGAACAGCCCAAACCCAAAAATCAGAGACAGAAGGGACAGTACAATAGCCATGGGTGAAAAAGCCCCGGCGCTCTGTTCCATCACCAAGCTGAGAGCATTTAATACCACATTGTCAAAATCGGGATTGATGACGCCCCCAATCATATTTCCTGCCGCAAAGCCCGCCACAAAGCCGATGATCCAGAGCATCAGCTGCATCAGGGCCAGGCAGGTCATAGCCAGGATCTTTCCGGCAATCAGGGCATCCGGCTGTACGGAGGTGAGAAGCATTTCCATCAGCTTTGAATTCTTCTCCGCCACCACCACCTTGCCGATACTCTGGCCGTAGAGGATGATCATCATATAGAGCACCAGGGTAGCCAGCATGGGAGCCAGGGATTTGATCATGACGCTGGCAAAGCTCTCCGGGGCCTCCCCTGCCTCTATGATATCTGAATAAACCGCGCTGCTTAAGTATACCAGACTTTCATAGTCAATGCCTGCGGTGGCAACCTTCACCGATTCCATACAGGTTCCGGTAAGGCTCAGCAGCTCCTCATAATCCTCCTCCGGCAGGGTACACCACTCTGGTACGATGGCTGTAACCTTAAAGACGGGCACACCCTCATCCACGTTCTGCTCCACATGGATTACAAAGCTATTGGTATCTTCCGGAGAAATTTCCTTACAAACCTCCTCCACATCACGGCCGTAGATCATATTCACCGTCAGGTTTGCGAAGCGCTCACGGTCTAAGAGCTGCAAAAACACCTCGCCCACCATCTCCGTGCCGGAATCGTCCACCAAGTATACTCTTTCAGCCTCTGAAACCTCCACGTCTTCACCCATTGCCGCGGGTATCACATTAACCGCAAATCCCAGAGCAAAAAGCAGGATGGGCAGTACCAGGGTCATAAATACAAAGGCTTTTCCAGTGGCGCTTTGACGGAATGTAAACGCAAATATTGTACCTATATTTTCAAAACGTCCCTTTTTCATTCCTTCGCCCCCCTTGCTTCCTTATTGATTCGCAGAAGATCCTTCAGCTTCAGCGGATTTCCCTTGTGATAGATCAAGGTTTCATATACATTGGCAGAAAACATAAACAACAGAGCCTGCGCCGCGATGAACAGAAGAACCGTAGCCAGTCCTACCCACAAAGGACACCGGTCCAGAAGCAGATATCCCGGAGTCAGGAAGGGCGCTGTGACGGGCAGAAGCTCCACCGTATAGCTGAGGGCCGCAGGCGCTTCACCCACCATATCTCCCATCACCACAGCCAGTCCTGCGTAGGCCCCCACCACCATGATCACAGAAAAAAGCTTCATGCTCTCGGTCATCTCCTCCAGGCGGCTCACACATGCACCTGCCAGTGCCGCAATGGTGCTGTAAAATAAGGTCCCCGCCAGTATCAGGAGGAAAGCCACTATAAGAGTGGGAATATTCAGTGAAAGGGATACCGCGCCCAGCTGATCACCCGCCTCCCCCGTCATCTGGGTGAGAATATCGGCAGCGGACAGCATCATACCGGGATTCATAAGCAAATAAATTCCTATGGATGCAGCAAACCCCAGCAGCATCAAAAGAAGCTGCCCCAGGGTGATCACAAAGATGGCCAGGATCTTTCCCACCATCAAGGCCAGGGGCTTGACGCTGATCAGCAGATACTCCACCACCTTGGAGGATTTTTCCTGTATAACAGCTGCCGCCACCTGCTCCCCGCTCATGGAAATCATGATGGTTACAAGCACCAGGCACATCAGAACCAGGCTGTATTCCACAGGGGAAAGACTTCCCTCCTGCTCCTCATCCTCCTGATCTACAATGGCGGGCTCTTCTCCCTCCACGCCAGTGCGGTAATAGGAGATCTTCTGCTCCACCTCATGGTTGATATAGTCCACCTGCTCCTGCGCAATACCCAGCTGCTCCACCATCTGATCCCGGAGATTTTCCATGATCAGCTCGGTGACAATACGCAGATCCTCTTTGGAAACATTGGTATTCGTTCCATAAACTCCCATGACGGAAAAGCCTTGGCTTTCTTCAAAGCTGATCTGGATTAACGCCCAGTCCTCCTCCGCTTCCTCCGTCAGCCTCTCCACCAGCGTGTCATAGTCTTCCTCAGAAAACTGAATCTCCTCCGGCAGCGCCCCTTCATAGTCCATGTCCCGTATATCCAGCCAGTCCTTTAATCCCAGGGGCGTCTCATCCAGAAGCACCAGTCTTTGGATGGTGGTGCTGTCCTTCACCGGACTCTCACCGTCTGCTGAAAGAAGAGAAGTGACCGGCAGCATCAAAAGCGCCACTCCAAACAGAAAAACTGTGGTAACGATCATGGCCGGCGTCTTGATTGTCTGTATGAGTGTGAAGGAAAATACCTTCTGCCACCCTGTCAATGAATTCTTTTCCATAACACCCCTCCGTCAGTCCTTTGCCTTTTCCACAAAAATTTCGTGCAGGGAGGGCTCCCGCATCTCAAACCGTATCACCGTAATGTCCTGAGCCACAAGGGACTTCAGAAATGCCCCTGCCTGCTCGTCCCCCGTAACCTTCAGGTGATACCCGTCCGGCGTCTCGCTGACAATGGGAAGGCCATGGGCCGCAATAATCCCGGAAATATCCTGCTCACACTTGACCATCACATTCACCCTGCCATAGGACTTCTTGATATCGTTCAGATTTCCCTGCAATACCGCCTTGCCATGATGGAGAATCGTGATATCCTCACAAAACTCCTCGATCACCTCCATCTGGTGGCTGGACATCACCAGATACTTTTCTCTGGAAATCTGCTCCCGGATAATATTCTTAAACAAATCAGAGTTCACCGGGTCAAGACCGCTTAGGGGCTCGTCCAGTATAATCAGCTCCGGGTCGGAGATCAGGGCCGCCATAAACTGGATTTTCTGCTGGTTTCCCTTTGACAGCTGTTCTGCTTTCATGGGCTTGGGCCGCTTTTTTCCTTCGCTCTTAGGATAAAAATATTCCAGCACCTCCAGCCGCTCCGCCCAGTAATTGATGCGCTTCCTTGCCTCCTGGGCGCCCACGCCCTTCAGCTTCGCAAAATATACAAGCTGATCCATCAGCGTGTACTTTGGGTAAAGCCCCCGCTCCTCAGCCAGATACCCTACATCGGTGCGAAGCGGATCCAGGGGTTCACCCTTCCAGGTTACCTCTCCCTCATCCTTTGAAAGCATTCCCAGCATCATCCGGATGCTGGTGGTTTTTCCCGCACCGTTTGTTCCAAGAAATGCGTACACACCGGGCTTGTTCATCTCAAAGCTGATGTGGCTCACCACCTCTTTATCACCATATCGTTTTGTCAAATTTGATACTACCAAGGACATACCTTTCTCCTCCTGTTTTTTTACATAGCAAAAGGATAGCAAAATATTAGTAAAAATTCTATCCTTTTTTCCTGTTTTTTTCTTAAAATTTTCTTTCTCCTCTCAAATCTATCATACTGCCGCTGCAACAAAACACCACGACGCAAAGCGGGTGACGGCACGCCCGCTTGATGGGCTATCGCGCAAAAAATCAGGAGCATGCTTGACGCAGGCTCCTGACCCATACACTATTTTTAAGGATGTCAGGGCAAAAGTCTTTGCCCCGGACGGGGTTCACAATTGTCAGTGGGCGAACTGGCTCATATACAGCTCCTTGTAGAAGCCGTTCATGGCCAGCAGCTCCTCGTGGGTTCCCTGCTCCACGATGGCCCCGTCGTTCATCACAAGAATCTGGTCGCACTCCTTGATGGTGGAAAGTCTGTGGGCAACGATAAAACTGGTTCTGCCAACCATGAGCTTGGCGAAGGCCCGCTGAATTCTCTGCTCCGTACGGGTATCGATGGAGGAGGTGGCCTCATCTAAAATCAGCATGGGGGGAAGCTTTAACATCACCCGGGCAATGCACAGAAGCTGCTTTTGTCGCTGGGACAAAATGCCCCCGTCCTCCCCAAGCACCGTATGGTACCCATCCGGAAGTCTTCTGATGAAGCTGTCCGCATGAACCGCCTTGGCTGCCGCCACCACCTCCTCATAGGTGGCATCGGGTTTTCCGTAGGCAATATTATCCCGGATGCTGGCATTTTTCAGCCAGGTCTCCTGGAGCACCATGCCAAAGCAGGATCGCAGACTGTTCCTGTTCAGGTTCATGGTGGAGGTTCCATCCACCGAGATGGTTCCGGAATCCACATCGTAAAACCGCATCAGCAGGTTGATCAGGGTGCTTTTTCCGCAGCCCGTAGGACCCACGATGGCCACACGCTGTCCTGGAAGAACCTTGATATTGACGTCCTCCATCAGAGGAATGCCCGGTATATAGGAAAAATCAACATGCCTAAATTCCACCGAGCCATTCACATCGTGGCCAAGGGAAAGCTGGTCGCTGTCATCCTCCTGTTCCCTCTCATCCAGGAGCTCGAATACTCTGCCAGCGCAGGCCAGGGCATTCTGCAGCTCTGTGATTACCCCGCTGATCTCATTAAAGGGCTTTGTATACTGGTTTGCATAGCTCAAAAAGCTGGACAGGATACCGATGGTTATCCCCCCGTTAATGGCGATGATGGAGCCCACAATTCCCACGCCTGCATACACCAGTCCATTCACAAACCTGGTACAGGGATTTGTCAGAGAGGAATAAAATACCGCCGTCTGGCTGCATCTGCGCAGATTGCCGTTGATCGCCTGAAACTGCTCCATCGCGTCATCCTGGTGATTGAATGCCTGGACAATCTTCTGGTTTCCAACCATCTCATCGATCAGGGAGGTCATCTCACCCCTGGTATCGGACTGGAGCTGGAACATGTCGTAGGTTCTTTTTGCGATAAACCGGGCCACAAACAGCGACAAAGGCGTCAGCAGAACAACCACCAGTGCGATCTGAAATTTCAGCACAAACATAATGATCAGTGTCCCCACAATTGTAACCACCCCTGAAAAAAGCTGGGTAAAGCCCATGAGCAAACCGTCAGAGAACTGGTCAACATCTGAAATGACACGGTTTAGCACCGCCCCTGTAGGATTAGAGTCCATATATTTCAGGGGCATATTCTGAAGATGATTAAATGCGCGTACCCGCATATCCTTCACCACATTGTAGGTGATTTTGTTATTGCACACGTTCATCAGCCACTGAATCACGGCTGTGGCGGCGATGATCACCACAAACCGCAGCATTAGGGGCATAATTGCCTCAAAATTTACATGTCCCGCACCGATCATCTGGTCAATGGCCTTTCCGGTGATGATGGGGGCATACAGAGTCAGCGCCACGGAAATTACCGCCAGCACAAGGGATAAGATTACCAGGGGCATATAGGGCCTGATCATCAGGAGAACACGGCGAATGGTTTCCCTGGAAGCTTCTCCGTTTTTAGTATTCACGTTCTTGCTCATGCTCCTAATTCCTCCTTTGACAGCTGTGACATACAGATTTCCCTGTAAACCTGGCAGTCCTCCAAAAGCTCCCGATGGGTGCCGATACCTGCCACCCTGCCATCCTCCATGACGATGATGCGGTCCGCATGCATGATGGATGCAGCCCGCTGGGATACGATCAGCGTGGTTGCGCCCTGGGTATCATTCTCTAAGGCTTCTCTCAGTCTTGCATCCGTTGCGTAATCCAGCGCGGAGGCACTGTCATCTAAAATAAGGATTTCCGGTTTTTTTACCAGCGCCCTGGCAATGGTCAAACGCTGACGCTGGCCTCCTGAAAGGTTACGTCCTCCCTGCGCCACGGAAAAGTCAAGCCCCTCCTTCTTGGCATCCACAAAATCCTTTGCCTGGGCAATCTCCAAAGCACTGTAGATTTCCCTGTCAGAGGCAAGCGCTCTTCCCCATCTCATATTCTCACGGATGCTTCCCTTAAATAAAACAGCCTTCTGGGGTACAATGCCGATTTTGTTGCGAAGCTGTCCAAAGGAATACTCTCTGACGTCCCTGCCGTCCACCAGGACCTTTCCCTCGGTGGCGTCATAAAATCTGGGAATCATATTTACCAGCGAGGTTTTACCGGATCCGGTGCTTCCTATGATGCCAATGGTCTCTCCGTGATGCACACTGAAGGAAATATGCTCCAGCGAGGGCTCCTTGGCATTCTTATAGGTAAAGGATACATCCCGAAACTCCAGCTTGGGCGCTCCCGGGACTGCGGGAATCATAAACTGATGCTCCTGCACAACACTTGGCTGTTCAAGGAAAACCTCATCTATGCGCTTTACACAGGCCAGAGACTTTGTCACAGTGATGATCAGATTTGCCAGCTTGATCAGCTCCACCAAAATCTGGGACATATAATTTACCAGGGCAATCACGTCGCCGCTTTCCAGGCTGGCGTCATTAACCTGATATCCCCCCACCAGAATGATGGCGGCAATGCCCAAATTCACCACCACATAGGTCAGCGGATTCATGGCTGCGGAGAGATTTCCCACAAGCATCTGCTGCTTTCTTAAAGCCTCGGATTCTCCTTCAAAGGCCGCCATCTCATCCTTCTGCCTGCAGAAGGCCCTGACAACCCGGACGCCGATCAAATTTTCTCTTGTTGTGCCGAGCACCTTGTCAAGCTGGCGCTGAACAGCGGTATACATGGGTATGGACGCCTTCATGATACCAAAGACGATGACGGAAAGAATGGGAATGGTTACTAAGAACACCAGACCTGCTCTGGGACTGACAATAAAGGCCATAATCAGAGCGCCAAATACAATAAAGGGGGAACGCAAAAAAAGCCTGAGCACCAGATTCACCCCATTTTGAATCTGATTAATATCGCTTGTCATACGGGTAATCAGGGTGGATGTACCGATGGTATCCAGCTCCGCATATCCCAGCTTGTTGATATGGGCGAACAGATCTTCCCTCATTCTGGCGGAAACCCCCACTGCAGCCCTGGCGGCATAAAACTGAGCCGTTATAGAACAGGCAAGTCCCACAAACCCCAGAACGATCATGATGGAGCCCATCACCAGGATGTGGCTCATATTGCTGCCCCCGTTACCATTGATACCGTTATTGATCATACTTGCCACAACCAGAGGGATGAACAGATCAAACAGAGCCTCCAGCATCTTAAAAAGGGGCGCAAGTATACTCTCCTTTTTAAATTCTTTCAGGTATTTTAAGATATGTCTCATAAAGCTCCTTTCTGGCAAAGCAAAAGTCCTGCCACATGTAAGAACACAATCAGAAATATCTTAGCATATTATGAACCTGGCAACAAGGCTGATTTTGTTTTTTTTAAATTTCATACATGGAAAAACATACGCCTCCTGACCACCGGATGGATTTTGACAGTTCCGCCACTGGACATGGAATCAAAGTTGTAGTAAAATGCAGAAAATATGTCCGAACCAGCATGGATGGGATCATATAAAAGGCAGAAAGACATTTCTTATATAAGTAAAGAACATGCAGGAAAAAGGAGAACTTACATGGATAAAAAGGAACTTGCTATGGAGATCATCGCCCGCCTAAAGCAGGCCTACCCGGATGCGGAGTGTACCCTTGACTACGACCAGGCCTGGAAGCTTTTGGTCAGCGTGCGGCTGGCAGCCCAATGTACCGATGCCCGCGTGAATGTGGTGGTGCAGGATCTGTACGCGAAATTTCCCTCGGTAGCCGCCCTGGCTGCAGCAGATCCGGAAGAGATAGAGGAAATTGTAAAGCCCTGCGGTCTGGGCCGCAGCAAGGCGAGGGATATCAGCCTGTGTATGCGGATGCTCCACGACCGTTTTCAGGATCATGTGCCGGATGACTTTGACACGCTGCTGACGCTGCCGGGAGTGGGAAGAAAAAGCGCAAATCTGATCATGGGAGATGTGTTCGGAAAGCCCGCCTATGTGACAGACACCCACTGCATCCGCCTTTCGAACCGGATGGGCCTGGTGGACGGAACCAAGGATCCGAAAAAGGTGGAGATGGCTCTCAGAAAGCTCATTCCGCCGGAGGAGAGCAACAGCTTCTGCCACCGTTTGGTGGATCATGGACGGGCCGTGTGCACAGCCCGAAAAAAACCAGACTGTGAGAATTGTGTTCTGTCGGATATCTGCGAAAAAAATCTTGACTGACCGGGGGCTTTACTTTGCTATCACATGACAGCACTATTTTCCGGTTGCATCAATACAGGCTGAAGGGTTTGCAAATCCCCTTCAGCCCGTTGTTTGGAAAATGTCTTATTGTGTAAATTCTGTCGTCTCCGCTTCGGTAGTCTCCTGGATATCCTGTACCTCCAAATCCATGCTGCAATATTCCCCAATGATGCGGATCATCATCTCATTTAAATACTCGCTCTTATATTCCTCCGGCTTCAGTGTCACTGTGTGACCAGAGCCGACGCCGCTGTTGTCATCTAAAAAGATAAAGGTTCCTCCCGTCATCACAGCCATACCCCTTAACAGCTGCTGGGTATACTCCCCCGCGCCGCTGGCAGCCACAGGAATGATGCGCACTCCCATAGCGGCAGCTTCCTCCATGAGACGCAGAAGCTCCGTCTTCACCTCCTCCTCATCATGGGGCGGCGCATCCAGTACCAGAAACAACAGCTTTACGGTGCTGTCCTGGGACCAGCTATGCTCATGAAGGGCATTTGCAAGGGCTGTGTGAACCGCCTCCGGTTCATCGCCGCCTCCATTTGCGGACTGATCACCGATCAGCTCCGACACCTCTGCGGCATCATCCCTGAAATCATAGTATTTCACCACATACTCATCTCCCTCATCCCGGTAAAAGTTGACGCTGGTGCGTATGGCGGCTCCCGTCTGCTCCTCTGCCCGTTTGATCACATCCTGCAGCTCCGCCTTGAGGTATTCCAGCTCATCAGACATGGAGCCCGTGGTGTCGATCACATACATTAGATCCACCTTCAGCTCCTGATTACTGCCTTCCATCCGGATATCAATGGTCTGCTCTGCTCCAGAGCTCTGGCTGTATTCCCAGGAGCTCCAGCTTCCATCTGCCCCCAAAACCTCCAGCGCCGTGGGACTCTCCTGACTGCCCAGCGCATACTGGTAAAACAGATAGGCATAGCCTGACATGTCCGTCACTGCCTCGTAAAGCACCTCCTCTTCCTGCATCAGGCGCACATGCACGCCCCCTAAGGGCTCCTCTCCGTTGTGGACATAGACCGCCTGGCGATGGTTCAGCACCATGTTCCACTGTCCCATATACTCCTCCGAAAAAGTCCGGAGCCAGTTATCCCAGTTTTTCAGGTCCCGGATCTCTCCCCCGGTCAGGGTACCGGCCTGGTACTCAGAGGAAGCCCCATTCAGTACCTCGCCTCCAATGCTGTCCATGATGTCCGGTACCTCTGCTGGCTCTTCCTCCGCATAATAGCCGTCATCTGATGCCAGATCATCCATTTCAGACGCCGCGTCTCCGGCAGCCGCTGTCCCCTTGGTGCTGCTGTTCGCCTCTCCCAGGATCACGCCGTCACCAGAGGCGCCCGTGCTGCCTCCGGGTTCATTGTTTACCAGCATATCCCCCTGGGGGAAACCTGAATACAGATTATTCTGGCTGTTCTGCCATACAAATACGGAAATCCCCGCCGCACATGCTAGGGCAGCGCCCCCGAAGCCAATGCCGTATCTCAGTTTATTTCTGTGAGGCCTATTTTGCTGTCCTGCCGGCTCCACACCCTCCGGAAGCACCCGCTCCGGAGAAGGAATCCTCATCTCATTCACATAATCCTTTAATCTTCGTTTTATATTCATCAATACCCTCCCCATGTTTTTGTATCTGCAAGCGTCCCTACTCTGACAGCAGCTCCTTCAGTTTTCTGATGCTGCGCTGATAGCGTTTCTGGCACCCTGCCAAAGGCAATTCCAGGATTTCAGCAATCTCTTTGTGAGAAAGTCCAGCCACTGCCTTCAGGAGTACAAGCTGCCTGTCATCTCTTTCCAGAGTCTGCAGGGCATCCTGCAGCAGCAGCGAAGAAGCAGAAAGCCCCAGCTGCTGGTTCCCGTATAAATCCTCGGAAAATTCCCCCGGAAAGATCTCATGCTGTCTGGAGCGAATGGTATTCAGAGCCGTATTATGCACGATGCGCAGAATCCAGGATAATCCGCTTCCAGCCTTCTTCACCTCACCCGCATGCAGAGACACGCTCAGCAGACTGTCCTGCACAACATCCTCCGACAGCTGATAATCTCCCAGTATATTGTAGGCCACGGCAAACATCTGTCTGCCTGCAATCTCATAGATATCCGCCAGAGCACTGATATCTCCCCCGGATATTTTTTTCAAGGCCTTTTCGCATTGATGACTGGCTAATCGCTTATTCACTGGCTTTCTCCCTCTGCGTTCAAGACTCTGGTTGATGATCATCTGTAAATAAGACACCTCAGAATGGAAAAAATGGACAGATTTGGAAATAAAATTCATCAGTCTGACAGCTTAATAATCAGAGGGTCATCCTTCGCCCAGAAAACGGACCCTTCCGCGGGCCAGGAGGGACGTCCCTGTGCCAGCGCCGCCGCCTCACTATAGGTGATATTGGAGTAATGCACTTCATAGCCAAGCATAAACATAAAATTTTGTACACGTCCTGTTACCCCAAGAGTGGATTCGTCGAACCATTCAAAAAAAGAATGTCCGATACAATCCCCCGTAACCATATATCCTCCCTGGTTTCCCGGAATCCTTCCTACAAATGCGACCTCGTAGTAGGTATCCTTTTTGGCCGCCGCATCACAAATGTCACTGTATACTCTCGCAGCAGTCAATACATCCGTCACATACTGCTCATGGGTGGTTTCCCAGAGCTGATTCATATTCGCACACTGCCTCCAGCCTGTGAACGCAGCTGTCAGCCCAAGCAGTATAAGTCCGGCTCTTCGCAATGTATTCCAGATACGCTTTGTTCCCCCAACAGCATTTGCAAGAGAAAGCTAGGACAGGGTCCAAGAAAAGGCAAATACCAGGGGGAATGTCAGATTTGCTCTCACCGGCATGAACATTCCTGTCAGCACTGGAACCATTATAGGCATAAAGCATAACAGCAGCAGCGCCAGAAAAAAGGTCCAGTTTTTCCTGACAGCCTGCTTTTTCCACAAATAAAAGCCCAGCCCGAGCATCAGCACCAGCGTATAGGGGAAAAGCCTGCTGTAAAAAACCGGCCATCCCCCCAGATACATCCTCTTAATTTCCACCAATATATTGTGAATACACTGTTCGGTATCCACTCTTCCCCACCATACCATGCTCTGTACATAGGAAGCATCTGCCGACACAACAGCCCTTAAAACAGCGGAGCATCCCAGGGAACATGCAAGGGCCAGCACAAAAAATACCGCAAAAACCATGCCCTCCCGAAATCCACATCCCTTTTTTCCGAAAAGGGTCTGAAGAATAAAGGATATGATGGCCAGCGTGATGAAAAAAGCGTACATGGCCTGGTATGAGCCAAGGGCCCAGACCAGCATCCCCCAGCCTGCCACGGCCCACCATTTACTCCCGCCATCGTAAAGCCATATTCCAAGCAAATAGACGGAGGTCAGGCACAGAAGCATCCCCAGTGTCACCTCAAAGGCCTGCACAGTGAACAGATACTGCTCCGCAAATACAGGAGCAGTTAAAAATAAGCCGGCAAAGACAGCCATCCCGCTTGCCGTCGCTCTATGCTGTGTCCACGCATCTATACAGAATGCGGCCAGCATGGCAAAAAGCCACAATGCGCCAACCGCCAGCAGCGTTGATAAAAAAGGCGCAAATTTGGTAAGGGAAAACAGGTATTTTGTAAAGACCAGGCCATATCGGCCGCTGCCAATCCAGGATTTCAAAAAAGCCCTGGGCTGCGTGATCATCAGATCGCTGTCCACAAAGATATCCTGATTGGCCAATCTGAAGCCAAAGGACAACACAATCACTACAGCGCAAAACCACCGCAGGCTCTTCTGCTTAACAAAAAAGCTCCTTGCATTTCCAAAGCAGCTGCTGATCTCTTCATTTATCGACCTGTTCATAACATCCTCCCCCGGCCAACATTATTATAATATTAGATATAGCCACATTAACATACATGCCCCTTATAGTCAATAAATATATCCTTAATATTGTACACCTGGATTCCAGACCGTTTTCAGCAATTTGAATAATCCTTTTGAGCCTCAATATAGTATATTCAATCCATATACATAAAGAAGATGGGCAAAATCATCGGGGCGGTTATGCATCTTTTACAGGCTTTTACACACAGCAATTCAAAAATGATTTTACTTTTCGCCGGTATATGTTATACTGGATAAAATTATAAAACAGGCAGAGATGATTACGCCGAGCAGTCCCAGTTTTCAAGCAATGCGCCTCACTATGAATACCTGCTGGGGACGCTATAGGAAAGAGGAATTATATGAACATCACCCTTGACTGCACAGAACTATATCAAAGCTATAAAAAAACGTGTCCGAACTGTCTGGACTTTTCTCCCATTCTTTCCTGCGAGGTGATTTTTTCCTCCAGAAAAACCATGGCCATACAGATCGAAAGGGACGGGCGTATCACCCTGCGGGCCCCCTTCCATACAGAAAAGGAGAGCCTGGAAGCCTTCCTTGATCGCCAAAGGAAATGGGTTCTGACCCATTACTTGAAGCAGCTGGAACGATTAAGGACTTCTGCGACACAGGGAATCGGCGCAAACGGCTTTCAATCCGGAGACGTGCTAAGATTGTATGACTGGCAGATAACGCTCAAGATTAACCGCATCCCGTCTGGTAGCCGAGCTTCCATCGATTATAAAGAAAATTTTCTGATAATCAACACGCCTAGTCTTTCTCCGGATTTTTTGTCTCAATGCATTGGAACCTGGTATAAAAAAAATGGCAAGGCCATATTGATCCGCCGGGCAAACTTCTGGGCAGAACGGATGGCGGTATCCTATCGGAATATTACCCTGAAGGAGCAAAAGACCCGCTGGGGAAGCTGCTCCGCCCTTGGGAATCTGAATTTTAACTGGAAGCTTCTACTCATGGATCCCCGGCTTTTAGACTATGTGGTGGTTCACGAGCTGGCGCACCTTCGGGAGATGAACCATTCCCCTGCCTTTTGGAAAATCGTGGAGACCTATATTCCAGATTACAAGGAACGTAGAAGGGCGCTAAAGTCTTTGCCCACATTGTAGCCATTCTATAAGAAAAGCCCCGCTGACAGCTTTGGCCAGCGGAGCTTTTTCTACTATGCTTCTATAACAGTATTCCCAACAAAGCCGCGATACCAAGCACACCAATCACTGGCATCACACAACACCCCATGCAGCCCCTTCCATAGCGTCTGGGAGGCGGGGGCATACCGGGTCCGCCGTGTCTAGGAGGCGGCATCATCGGGCCTCTGTGTCTAGGGGGCGGCATCATCGGGCCTCTGTGACCTCCGCCCCTGGGGCCTCCGAAGCCTCCTCTGGGTCCTCCCGGGCCTCTTCCTGGGCCGCCGGGCCCTCCTCCTGGTCCTCCATGTCCTCCTGGCATAACAAAATCTCCTTTCAAAAACTTATTCACAAGCTCGTCCGCAAAATATATGGTTTTGACTACAACAAGATACACGCATCTGCGGACACTTCATGAAACAATTATAACAGATTTTTTCCACTATACCAAGACAAAATTAGTAATTATCTCCTACTGCAATTCCATATTGTGACAATATCTCATGTTTAATATCCAGCAAAGCATTTAATGTTTCCTGATTATAAACAAAGAATTCCACATCATGCCAATCTGTCTGATTTGGAGTATCCGCTAACAGTGATGTCATATCTCTAGTAATATTCAGTTGATTATAGAGAGCATAAATTTGTCTGTACTTATATATATTCCCCTCATAATCAGCTAATTCTTCCATATTCTCTACCTCTTCACAAAACACAAGATATTGATTACCCGGAAGCATGATATTTTTACTGCTGACCCCATAGTTTATTACTTCTCCGTTATTCGAAAAGGATATTCCAAGCATTGAATAGATATCCACATATTCACCTTCTATGGCTTCTCCCTGAAGTACTTTTATAACCTTTGCAGTCTGAACAAGCATATTGATTTTCTGATAAAGAAAACTATCATCGTTCACCTGAACTATTAATACTTTAAGGTCATGATGTACATATCCTCCCTGCTGACTGACAGCAGTTATATAATAATTCCGATTCTCTCTAATTTGCTCTTCCACATTTTCTGTGTTGACAGGAGCATCTATGGCATTTACCGGTATTTTGTTTACATATTCGAGGTATTCAGAAACTGAATTAATGTCTCCCAAACCCGAATTAGTATATGTGCTTCTGCATATCAATGATATAATAAGAGTGAATACTACCATAGCAACACAGATTCCACCCATAAGTTTCCAGCTCTTCATACTCGCATCTCCATTTTTCCATTATTCATATAATAAACATAATCGCAAAGTATTTTTATATCATCTGCATTATGTGAGGCTAAAACAGTAATGCGCTCCTTCTTACCTATATTTATCGCCATGCGTATTTTTTCAACTGTATCAGCATCCAAAGCATTTGTAGGTTCATCCAGTAGCAAAAGCTGTGGTTCTTCCATAAAGGCCTGTACAAGTGTCAGCTTCTGCCTCATTCCCAGTGAATACTTACCAACCACTCTTTTATCATCCGGATTCAAACCCACTTTTTCCATTGCCTGTCTGATTTCTTCATCAGTCAGTTTTGACGTAATGTCTGCCAAATATTTCAAATTCTCATAACCAGTCATATGAAGATAAAGTGTGGTATCTTCAAGGGTCAGGCCAATTTTTAAAAATTTATTTTTTTATCATCTGATATGCTTTTCCATCAATTTCTATAACGCCACTGTCCGGGCGAAGCAAACCTGCAAGCAGACGCAGAAGCATTGTTTTTCCCGAACCATTCTCTCCAACCAATCCATAAACTTTCCCTGTTTCAAGAAGCATATTTATATTATTTAATATAGTTTTACCCTTGATTTGCTTATTTATATTCTTTAACTCTATGATCATCTTAACCCCTTTTCTTTATCGATACTCGCAATTTTCAAGGCCTACGTTCCAATAATCTATCACTATCAGTATATATATTGTAATGATAACAATATAGTTCAAAAGCACTGCTGTCGAAATAAACACAGGCCTATTCTGAAATATCATGGCATGAAATGATACTGTTGAATTGTTATCCCAAATGATTAAGGGCACTTCCGTTGGCAAAAAATATATCTTGGGAAACGGATTTTCATCAGCTCCAACATTTCCAGCAATAAAACTAACGAGCATCAGCAAATATACGATAATAAAACCCATCACACTACCAAGCCTCATGGCGATAAGATTAATCATAAATACCAAAGCAAAATTAAACAAAAAAGTCAGCAAATATGTTAGCAAAAACAAATATATTATATCTGTTCCTATCTCCATTTTCGTGTATCCTGCTGCCACACAAAAAACTATAACCACTTGAAATAATGTCCAAGCTGCAGTAATGCCAAACAATCTCGTAAATTCACTGCAAAACCAACTCCTCCTACTAGGATAGCGTATCAAAGCATACATCCCCTGCACATTCACTAGTTTATAAAGATATGTTCCATACAGCACAGAATAAGTCAGACAGGTTATATTTCCAAAGAAAGATGCGGTAGAATATATCCCACTATCCGATACTCTGCTATATATCAATTCCTGTATAACATCATAAATATATACTTCATCCGCTTCAGTCCCTATAGTTATCCATTTTATGAAAAAGGGGATATTACTAAGCACAAATATTCCCGTACATATAAATAATAGTTTTATACCCGTCTTACATCTTCTCTTAAAAAAAGAAAGTTTCTCATAACTATTTTCCATCTTCCTGCGAAAGACACCAATGCGTCATGAAACAGATGCACTGTTCTTTCGCTATCTAATCTGTTTTCCTTCTGATATTATTTTCTTATAAGACCGACACACTACAGAACACGTGAAGGTGAGGGGCGGGGCTGTATAGCGGCAACCTCACATAACTATATATTGTCAGTCATCCGTTAAAGAATCAATGAGCGGCGCAAAACTGTAGCCCGTAAACTTATCTCTTCCGAGGCCGACTCGATCTCACCGGATGACCAGTCACTGTCAGTTTTATGACTATAATATCAGGAGGTAGTTACTTGTCTTTTAAAATCTTGAAATTCAACTGCTGTGGACTTGATGTCCGCAAAACTTGGATCTATGCCTATATCGGCATTACTGATTCCAGCAATCGTACGGAGTATAAGCAGGCTTGCTTTTCCTTTTTTACCAAAGGGCTGAATGAGTTGTGTGATTGGCTTGCAAAATACAACTGTAAAGATGTTTGTAAGGAATCTACCAGTAAGTACTGGATCCCTGTTTTCAATATCTTAAAGCAACTCAAATATGAGGTACACTGTCTCATCCCAAATACACGAAGCCAATGAAAGAAAAGAAAACCGATCGTAAAGATGCCAAATGCATCTGCGATCTTTATATGTGCGATATGGTTAAACCCTCCTTTATTCCATCCGCTGACATCAGTGAATTCAGGAGTCTCATAAGATACCGTTTTAAACTCACCTGTATGATCACAGGCAAAAAAAATCGTGCTCAAAATTGTCTTGCTGTATCCAACTTAAAGCTCAATGACATCTTTTCTGATGTATTTGGTAAATCCGCTCGTTCTATTACAGAACAGATTTTACAAAACTCTGGAGAAAAGTTAGATGTGACAACTTTTATTGACAGACGCTGTAAAACTCCCATTGAGAAAATACAGGCTGCTGTTGATGGTGCCATCTCGAAAGAACAGGCTGTGAAACTTAGACAATGCCTTCATCGATGAACTTCAAAAGCACATTCCTGAAGTAGAAGGGGAAACCCTTCGTCTCCTGGGCAGGATATTGTCCTCGAAATGATAAGAGCAGCCGCAAAACTTGAACACCGTCCTGTAAAGGAGTCAAAAGTACTGACCCCTTCTCAGGCACTTAATCTGCTTAGGCAACGAGGTTATCTCATTAAAGATGATCCTTTACCTGTTTCTTGATTAGGTGTTGCGTTAATATTCAATTTTCTGCCACCTTATGATGGCTTATTTGTAATGCTCAAATTTATACCCTATCCGCTACCTCTTAGTTTCAAACTTGGTCCTTCCTACATTGATACTCAACAATAAAAAGTGAGATTCCCACAAGCATCAAAGTCAGTCCCAAAATATACCAGACGCACAGTCCCCTGGCATTATTAACCATAAGATAATCACTGGTTAAAAAAGAAATCTGCTTCCCAAAAAATTCTTCAGAAAGTTCGGTCATTTTATTCTGAAGCTGTTCCAAAACAAATAGAGGAAGCACAAGAATAATCCCATATTGTTTTACATAATATGAGATACTGTAAATAAATCCACTCATAATTCCTGCCATAAGAGAAAATAAAAAGGCATAAAATAAATTATAAAGTTGGATATGGTTTATATAAAGCCATTTAAACGGCAGACTTCTATTATATATATTTTCAGACCACATATCTCCGCTTATATCAGCTAGATAGTTATAGAGATAGCTATGTACATCCTTCGTTTCAAATACGACCTGATTTACCAAAATCTGAGCTGTAAATGGAATGAAAAATATTAAAAAGCTTCCCAAAAAGCAGCAAAACAAGTTCCCATAGTGATATTTTCTAATACCCATACGAGCGACCAGGCAACTGCTTATTTTAAGCTTATTATCCCTGACAAAAGAAAAGCAAAAGGGTAAAAGCAGGAGAAAAATATATGTATATTGCAATATGCTCTTAATCAATCCCCCACTGCCTCCATATAAAATAAAAGCAAATGGAGCCTTTACTGTTTGATAAACATCAAGGTTTCTATTATTCCATGCTGTTAGAATCGTGTTAGACATGGATAAAAATATTACTGCCAAAAGACTAATCCAAAAACCTCTTCCGCAAAACATCAGTTTTGAGCGCTTTAAAATAACTTTCATATTTTTATTTCCCTGAAAACCCTTATTCGAAATATTTTAAAAATATCAGTCAATTGTCTCGTTAATTCCTTCTTGAATATATACGTATGCATCAAGAAATGAGTTGTTTCCATAGTAATAAACCTTTATAGTATTATTTAGCGTCGAGGCTGTTAGTACTTCATAAGTCTTCAGCTTCTCAATTCTTATTATCATAGTGCTGCTACCTTTACCGCTAATAACTGTAGGCTTATCTCCTCCGCCAACAATCCACTGCGTATCATCACTGCCGACCAGCTTTACTTTAATATATTTATAATTACTCTCCTCATTATCTCCATTATTTATCTTTAATATTTTAAATGAGATGCCATCTACCACCTCATTTGTAATAATTTCTGACCTCATACTGCTGCATTCCATTGGAACGTAATGGCTGTGCATTGATGATGAGAACGTGTTGACAGCAAATACAGGCTGAACCGTACATACCAAAATATATAAGAATGTAATCAATGTAACAAATGTTGTTCGTTTCATATTACTAATTTCCTCTTTTTTATTATATTATATTATCTTATTATTTTTTGTCAATATGTATTGGGTTTTTTATACATTGAAATATTTATATTTATTATATGAAACAATGTTTTTAAATCTATTTTTTTGTTATAATAATATTTATATCTCGATTTTTGATCACAGAACGCAAAAAAAACGCTGTCATCGCCCCCATAATAAAAAGGGCGAGACAGCATTACGCCTGTAAACATTATAAAAGCACTAAAAGGAAACGCCTTTTGCTTACCCTAAGAGAGCAAAAAGATGGTCGCATTTACGATAAATTTATGAATATTGACTTCGCTTCCATCCGCTGCTGCATTCCCTGCATTGGAAAATAATTTCTTTACCATACCGGGCTAAACGATCTCGTTTCTCTCGATCACATCCTTCACCTTCTCCATCCGCACATCCAGCGCCGCACTGTTGTCTGCGCACTCCTTCAGTTCATCAAAGAGATACTCTGTCAGCTTCGGATTCAATTCCTTTTTGTAGCGCATCCGGTGCTCCAGGCTGGCCCAGAAATCCATAGCGATTGTCCGCAGCTGCACCTCCACCTTCATCATGCGCTTTTCATCCTTCAGAAATATAGGAATCTCCACAATCAGATGGAGACTTCTGTAGCCGTTCTCCTTCGGATTTTTAATATAGTCCTTGCGCGCAATCAACGTCACATCATCCTGCTCCAGCAAACAGTCCGCCAGCAAATAGATGTCCTGGATAAAGGGGCAGATAACCCGGATACCGGCAACATCATGGAGATTTTTCTCCACCGCCTCGGCGGTAAAGGGCAGATTCTTTTTCTTCAATTTATTAATAATGCTCTCCACAGACTTCAGGCGGCTTTTGATGGTTTCGATGGGATTATGCTCCTGCTCCAGAGAAAACTGCCGGTTCAATACCTTAAACTTTGTCTCAATCTCCATAATGGCACAGGCGTAATAGGTCATGAGAAGTCTGGAGGGCTCCAGAGCCGTCTCCAGCACCTTCATCATCTCTTCTGTCAGGTTTTGCTCCAATATCTTTGTCTCTTCCATAAAATGTGTATTCTCCCTGTTTTTTATTTCTTATCTCCAGTGGCTATACCCTACTCATTTCCCATCGCTCTTCAGCTCCTGGTTTTGAGACCGGATTTTCTTGAAAAATGCCTCACAGCCCATGAGGATTTGTCTGTAGGCGGTATCAAAATCTCTTGTATACCAGGGATCCGCCACCTCTCCCGGCTCCTCTGTAAAATCTAAAAGTCTGCATACCTTCCCCTCCGGGTCTCCTCCAGAGATGCGAAGCATTCGCTTGATATTCCAGTTATCCATTCCCACTAAATAATCATACTGGTCATAGTCGCTTTTGCGCATCTGGACTGCATATTTGCCATCCGATGAGAGTCCCACGCTTTCCAGCTTTTTCCTGGCAGGGGGATACACCGGGTTGCCGATTTCCTCTGAGCTGGTGGCTGCCGAGGCAATGACAAACTCCTGCTCCAGGCCTGCCTTCTTGACAAGATCCTTCATGATAAACTCCGCCATGGGAGAGCGGCAAATATTACCCGTACACACAAAAAGTATTTTGATCATAGCGATATCCTTTCCAGTTTAAATTTGCCCTTGGCCTCTTATTGAAATAAAATTCAATACATTATTTTCATCCGCTTCTTCGATGTCTGCGTTTATATCCCCTTTGCCTGTAGTATTCCCTCTTGGCCGCATACATGTTTACTGGGAACATCTTCCTTCCTCCGGTGCGTATTTCTGTAAGCCTCACAGATTTCCTCCGGCAAATCCTCCTCCTTCATAGCCTGAACACGCTCCTCATTTCCATCCATGAGGGCTTGGTCATAGTACCAGCATTTGTATTTAATCATATCCAGGATCTGGTTCAGGCGTCCGATCTCCGCCTCCACCTGTACCTTCTGCTTTAAAAACAATTCCTTTCTCCTGGAATAGGTGGAACGGCCCTCCTTGCACCATTCCATAAACTGCCGGATATCCTTGATCTCCATACCCGATTTTTTCAGACATTCGATAACCCGGAGGGCTTCCAGCTCCTTCTCCCCAAATCTGCGGATACCGGAGGTTCGCTGCATCCCGGGGAACAGTCCCTCCTTATCATAATAGCGCAAAGTTGATATGGGAATACCAAACATTTCAGATACCTGACCGATGGTATACATACTGCCTCCTGTAGTTCATAAAAATTTCTAGCTTTCTATCTTGACCTAAAGTCAGGTTTAGGTTCTATGATGATAGTATCAAACAACAAGGGCAAAGTCAATGCTGGATTGTTAACACCATACCCTTTGACAAAATTACTGAATTTTTCCTGAAATGGTTATAATTTCATTTCCCTCCAAAATGGTTTATATCAATCCTTCCAGACCTCCTTTGCCAGGCGGAATACCGCCCAGCCCTTGGGCCATCCAACGTACATAGCGGCATGGGTGATGATGGCAGCGATCTCCTCCTTCGTCACACCATGAGCCTTCGCATTCTGAAGATGATGAACCAGGGAGGTATCGGTGATTCCCGACGCCATCAGTGATACCACTGTGATGATACACTTGGTCTTCACATCAATGGCCTCCTCATTCCACACCTCACCGAAAAGCACATCATCGTTTAAGTGGGCAAACATGGGGGCAAACTCCCCCAGTTGATCTCTTCCTGCAGTCTGTACGATTTTCTCGCTCATAGTCTCTTCCTCCTATTTCAGTTTTTCATATTCCTCGTCAGATACCGGCTCACACCACTCGTTTCTGCAGTTTTCACCAGAGACCTCCACTGCCAGATGCTGGAACCAGGAATCAGCAGCCGCTCCATGCCAGTGCTTAACGCCTGCCGGAATGTGAACCACATCTCCGGGCACAAGCTTTCTGGGCGCCTGCCCCCATTCCTGATACCAGCCCTCTCCAGCCGTCACCAGGAGCATCTGGCCTCCCCCCTTGTCTGCATGGTGAATATGCCAGTTGTTGCGGCATCCGGGCTCAAAGGTCACGTTGCCGATCACCACCTGCTCTGTGGAGAGCATATTCAGATAACTCTGACCTATAAAATACTTCGCAAACGCATCGTTCGGCGCTCCTATAGGGAACACGCTTAACTCCTTTACCGCCATCATTGTTTCCTCCTTTATTTCTTTTTGCTATCAGTCTATGGACTGATTATATCCACTTTTCAATTGCACCCCTGGATCTGTCCACGCTGCCGCCGTGAATGGCCAGCCCCTTTTCCACCTTGGCTCCCGGACACAGCCGTCTGATATCCACCTCGCTGCTTCCCATGCCGCTTCCCTCATGGGTGCAGAAGGGCTTGATGGTCTTTCCGGTAAAATCAAAATGCTCCAAAAATGTAAATACTGCCATGGGCATGGTGCTCCAGTAATTGGGATATCCCAGATAGATGATATCATAGTCCTCTATGCTCTCCGGGTAGCTTATAAGCTCCGGCCGGGCGTCCCTCCTCTGGTCCTCCTGGGCCTGAGCAATACACTGGTTATAATTCTTTGCATAGGGCTGCACCTGCTGAATCTTAAACAGCTCCCCGCCTGTCAACTCCTGGATTATGCCTGCGGCCACCTCTGTGTTGCCGGTTTCCAGGATTTTGATGACCCCGTTGACGTAATTTTCGTCTCCTCGGGAATAAAATGCAATCAGTTTCTTTGCCATCCTTGTCTCCTTTTTTGAGTTCTAAACCAGATTTTTAAAGCCTTCGCTCCAGGGCTCCTGAGCCAGCTTTGGCTTTCTGTCTGCATTTATTATAATACTTCTCCTGTTGACAGGGAATATCCGATATGGTAGGATTGCATCAACAAAAAGTTAATACACATGCGGAGGTGAGCCATGGTTAATCCCCTTTTATATACCTTTATTGCTGTGGCAGACTGCGGCAGCTTTACGAAAGCGGCAGATATCCTTTTTATCTCACCCACTGGGGTTATGAAGCAGATCAATTCACTGGAACAGCATCTGAAGCTGAAGCTGATTGAGCGCTCCCCCTCCGGTATCCGCCTCACCGAGGCGGGAATCATCATCTACCGGGATGCAAAGCTGATGATGGACTACTCCAAAAAATCCATATTGGCCGCCAGGGAGGCTCTTCATGTCCAAGATCAGATCTTTCGGGTGGGCACCTCCCTGTTAAACCCTGCCAAGCCCTGTATGGATCTGTGGTACAGAGTGAACAGGGAATTCCCCGAATATAAGCTGCACCTGGTACCTTTTGAGGATAATCATGAGGGAATCCTTTCGGAAATAGAACAGCTTGGAGAAAAATTTGATTTTTTGATCGGCGTGTGCGACTCCAGGGAATGGCTGATGCGCTGCAATTTTCTTCCCCTGGGACGATACGAGAAAATGATTGCCGTTCCCCGTGAACACCCCCTGGCAAAAAAAGAGCGCATTGCTCTTTCAGATCTGCGGGGAGAGACCCTGATGATGGTGCCCCAGGGGGATTCCGGCACCAACGATTTTATCCGGAACGACCTGCAGAAAAATTACCCGGAAATCCGCATTGAGGACACGCCCCGGTTCTATGATCTCTCCGTTTTCAACCGCTGCGCGGAGACAGGACGGGTCCTTCTCACCATCTCCTGCTGGCAGGAGGTACACCCGGGCCTGGTTTCCATTCCCGTTGACTGGGAGTATTCCATTCCCTACGGCCTGCTCTACAGTCTGAATGCCTCGCAGTCAGTGCTTCAGTTTGCAGAGGCTGCCAAAAAGCTGAATTGAGCCCATTGCAGACCGCACATTGGAAACAAACCGGACTTGCATCACGGCTGCTTGCCAGGCTTATCCCGCAAAAAATAACGGTCATCGCCTTTATGGACTTATCCAAAAAAGGGATGACCGTTTTATTTTCTAAAAGAGCTTAAAAGTACCAAATTAATGCCTGTGCTTTACCAGCCCGACGGCCTTTGAAAGCTCCATCACTACAAAGGGTACCAGAATCAGTCCCAGACCGATCAGATAAAGCTTCCCGCTCAACCGGATAATTCCAAACAACGTGGAAAGAGGTGTAAACAGAACCAGACAAACCATCAAAACTGACAGCGCAGCAGCTCCATTCAGCTTTTTATTTGTAAAAAAGCCAATCTTAAACAGGGAGTGGCCTGAACGCATATTGTAGGCCTGCACAACCTGGGAGAGAGCCAGCACCATAAACGCCAGGGTCTGTCCGCCCTCGATCATACCGGTAGAGGTTTTTCCCACCCAGTATGCGATCAGGGACAGCGTTCCAAACATGACGCCCTGGAGCGCCACCTGGATTCCAAAACCATGGGCAAACATGCCCTCATTTTTGGGCTTGGGCTTCTGCTCCATCACATCCTTCTCCACAGCCTCCATGCCCAAGGCGATGGCGGGCATACTGTCTGTCACAAGGTTAATCCACAAAAGCTGCATGGAGAGAAGAGGCGCCTCATGCCATAAGAGCATAGCCACAAAGACCACGATCACCTCACCGATATTCGTACCTAGAAGGAAGCCCACCACCTTTTTAATGTTGGCATAGATTCCACGTCCTTCACGCACGGCATCCACGATGGTGGCAAAATTATCATCCGTCAGGGTCATATCCGCAGAGCCCTTGGCCACATCCGTGCCAGTGATACCCATGGCGCAGCCGATATCTGCGGCCTTTAGAGCGGGGGCGTCATTCACACCATCTCCGGTCATGGAAACCACCTGATCCTTGCGCTGCCATGCCTTGACGATGCGGATCTTATTCTCCGGTGAAACACGGGCGTATACGGAGATATGCTCCACCTCCTGATCAAGCTCCTGCTCCGTCATGGCGTCAAGCTGGGCACCGGTGATGGCCCTATCTCCCTCCTCCAGGATACCAAGCTCTTTAGCGATGGCAGAAGCGGTTACCACATGGTCTCCGGTAATCATCACCGGCTTGATGCCCGCTCTTCTGCAGACCTCAACCGCAGCCTTGGCCTCCGGTCTTGGCGGATCGATCATTCCCACCAGGCCCATAAAGGTCAGTCCGTTTTCCAGCTCTTCACTGGTGGGTTCCTGGGGTACATTCTCAATCTCCTTATAGCCGATGGCCAGCACCCGGAGGGCGTTGGAGCTCATCTCATCATTAATTTTCTTTGCTGCCTCCATATTCCCCGAGGTGCAGCGGGAGGCCATGACGTCAAAGGCGCCCTTGACGATGACAATCTTCTTATTACCGATCTGATTGACAGTGGTCATCAGCTTCCGATCTGAATCAAAGGGTATTTCCGCCAGGCGGGGGAATTTTTTGTTCAGATCATCCTTGGGCATACCGTTTTTGTGTGCAGCCAGCACGATGGCCGTCTCCGTGGGGTCGCCGATGTGCTGCTCCTTTGTTCCCTGGAATACCACAGAGCCGTCGCAGCAGAGGGTTCCGTACTGCAAAAGCTTCTTGATGTCCTCCGAATTATCTGTGGATATATCCTCCGTCTTTCCGGTCTCATCCAGATAGGCCTTCACCAGGGTCATACGGTTCTGGGTCAGGGTTCCGGTCTTATCGGAGCAGATGATGGAGGCTCCTCCCAGGGTTTCCACTGCCGGAAGTCTCCTGATGATGGCATTTTTCTTAGCGAGGCGCTGCACACCGATGGACAGCACAATGGTGACGATGGCCGGAAGTCCCTCGGGAATGGCGGATACAGCCAGGGAAACCGCCATCATGAAAATCTCCATAACCGGGATACCGTTTGCCAAGCCCACGATAAAAATAATGGCGCAGGCCACAATGGCCATCATGCCCAGATATTTTCCCAGCTGGGCCAGCTTTTTCTGCAAAGGAGTCTGGCCCTCCTCCTCGTCTTCCAGGAGATTAGCGATCTTTCCCATCTCCGTGTTCATGCCCGTGGCAGTGACGATGGCTGTGGCAGTACCGTAGGTGATGCTGCAGCCGGAAAATACCATATTGGTCCGGTCTCCCAGAGGGGCCTTCTCCTCAACAGAGGCCAGGGCATCCTTCTCCGATGCCACAGATTCTCCCGTCAGCGCCGACTCCTCGCTCTTTAAGCTGACGCTCCGAAGAAGTCGTGCATCCGCCGGGACAAAATCCCCCGCCTCCAAATGAATGATGTCGCCGGGCACCAGATCCACCGCGTCAATCACCTGCTCCTCACCGTTCCTGATCACCCTTGCATGGGGTGCGGACATCCCCTTTAAGGCGTCCAGGGCTTTCTCCGCCTTGCTCTCCTGCATCACGCCCATGATGGCGTTGATGATGACGATGAGCAAAATCAGCACCGGCTCGAAAAACTCCTTGGGTTCTCCCTCCACACAGGCAATGCCGAAAGAAATAATGGCCGCTGCAATCAGAATCAGAATCATCACATCTTTAAACTGATCGAAAAAGCGCTGGAGCATGGTCTTTTTCTTTTTTTCCCGCAGCTTGTTCTCTCCAAACTGGCCTCGCTTTTCCTCCACCTGCGCATCTGTAAGGCCCCGGGTAAAATCTGAAGCATATTCCCGGACAACCTCCTCGCCCGTCGCTACATGAACAATCAATTCGGATACCTCCTCCTTAGATACCCCGGAACCTCCCATAGATAGAGAGAGCCCGCTCCGTTGCCTAAAAGCAAGCTGCCGCTCCGGATTTTTATTTAGATAAAGTGTTCCTAATTATACCAAACTATACATTTTTTTGCAATAAACAAATGCCGCCTATTATTAAGTATAAATAAATTTCCGATAAAAACTTCTTAATTCTTTTAATCTGGTAAAGCATTCTGTCTTACACCCCATTTCAACATTTTCATTCCCCCAAATCCGGATCGAATACCCCCGCAAAGGCTGCATAGGTCCTTTTTATCCCCTCCGCGGCAGATGTAAGGGAACACCCGGTGGTCTCGATCACCTTCCTTCCATCACAGAGCTGGGTTTCCTCAGAAGTCGCCGGGAAGGGAAGAAACATCGCCCTTCGGAGCATTTCAGATACAGGCAGCTCCTCTACCCGAAATTCCCGGTCAGCAGAAGCCTTTAACAGCTCCAGAAAATCTCCATAATCCAGAATTTCATCCGAACAAAGATTATATGCCTGATTTTTCGTCTCCGGATTCTCACAGAGAGCCTGGAGCATCAGCGCCGCGTCCTTCACATACACAAGCTGAAAGGCTCCGCCCGCATCCTTGGGAAAGCATACCACTCCCTCCTGAACAATCCGGCGAATGTACTCCGCCTCCCTGGGGGCATAGTTGTAGGGACCGTAAAGAATGGAGGGACGGACAATGGTGTAGGATATTCCCCGCTGGGCGCAGCTTTCCTTCAGTTCCTGCTCCAGCGTCACCTTGTTTGCGATATAGGCGCCGGCCTCCCCGCCGAAACGCCTCCTCTCAAGAGGGAAATCCTCCTTTTTTAAGATACTTGCCCTTCCCGCTCCCACGGTCCTCTCATACACATCTGCGGTGCTGACGAAAATATATCTGTCAAAGGTTCCTCTGAAATAGGTGAAAAAATCCCTGATATCCCCCGGCTCATAGCCGCAGAAGTCGATGACCCCGTCAAAATGCCGAGTCTCCACAGCTTCCAGCGCCGCAGGATCATGTCTGTCCAGGATGTACTCCGCAACCCCAAAGTCCTTCATAGAATAGGTTCCCCGGTGGATCAAATGCAGCTCATGCTTTTCGCCGGCCAGCATGGTGAACACCCGGCCAAAAAAATAGGTTCCTCCGATGATTAAAAATTTCATGCTATATTCCGTTTCCTTTCTTGGTCTTAGATAAATGTGCCAAGCCCCCAAAACCTATCTCAAATGAATATACACAATATCCGACAGATAGGAAAACCCGCTGTACACATCCTGGGAAAATGTCAGGTAGTCAATCACATATCTCTCCCCCCAGGTTTCAATTTCCATGGTGATGGTACGCTGGTCAAAATCCACCTCCGCCCCCGTCACCACAAAATAGTGGGAGGATACGTTTCCAGCTGAGACCAGACTCCCCCTCTGTTCATCCCCTCCGTCATACTGGTACAGCTCTATCTGGGTAAAGGGGCCCACCGCCATGATCACTGGGATATCCTGTTCCAGCATATAGAGGATAGAGTTGGTCTTGCGAAGAAACCTTTCTGCCGTCTCCTCCAGCTCCTCCCTCTCAAAGTAGGGCTCCAGCATGGCACTGGCAGAGGCCGCATTGATGTAGTCTGCTCCCGAAAAGGCTGGCGCTCTGCCGCCCCACTCCGCCCTAAGCTCACAGTCCTGTTCCTGACTGTAGAGGGTCATGCCCTCCGCCAGGCTGGTTCCAAGAGCGCCTCCAAGCTGGACAGAAAAGGGAAACAGATCCGCCCTGGCCCGAAGCCCCCGCACATAGGACTGATATTCTGCGTAGTCCAGGGGAGAATCCACAGCTAAAAGGGCTGAGGGGATCAGCTTCTCATAGCCTGCGTGGTGCTGGGCAATGTAGAGAAGGGTATCCGCAGCCCCGATCAGGCCGCAGCCCTCATTTTCGAGCTGGTAATCTCCCTCCCCGGTTGCGCCATTGTAGAACCAGGACTGATTGCCCCCGTTATAGACCGTCCCCGGCGTGTACCCTGCCTCATCCCCAGCGTAGGTGAGCTGTAAAAAATGGGGGTTTGAAAGGCTGAAGGAAAGGGCTCCCGTCTGCTCCTGCATATCAATCTCTGTCATTTCTTCTGAAAACTGGGACTCCTGTGAAGCACTCGCCTCCTGTGAACCAACAGAAATGTCCGCTGTAGAAGCAATTTCCGACATTTCCTCCAAAAAAGACCGCTCTTCTGTAGACAACGCTTCATCAGAGCCCCCCTCGGTCAGTGCATCCCCTGTACTCTCCTCATCCGATAGTAAGGGCGATCTGGCACATCCGCCAGCCATTCCCAAAAGCAACGCGCTTACAAGCAATCCCGGGATACCTCGTCTTATGAACACCATTTTTTCATTCCCTTTCTTTATAAACACCGTATCACCACACCGGAGGCTGTTTCCGGTATTCGCTGGGGGGCAACCCCATCCGAGCATGAAAGAGCTTGGAAAAATACAGCGGATCGGAATACCCCACCTGTACTGCCACCTCTCCCACAGAGAGCAGGGTGGAGCGCAGCAGGTGACAGGCCTGCTCCATGCGAATCCTCGTGTGAAACTGCTGCATGCTCATCCCCTTTTCCCTCTTAAACACCGCCGCCAGGCGCTTGTAGCTTAAATAAAACTGCTGTTCCAGCGTCTCCGCCTGAAAGGGCTGCCTAAAGTGCTCCGTGAGATATCGGCAGACCTGATCTGACAGAGTCAGGGGCGCAACGCTCCCATGACCGTAAAAGCCGATATCTGAGAGCAGCTGGTAAAGCCGCCCATTGATCCTCCATTTTTTCACCGGATCCTTTCCGTGGACATAGTCGGTAAAAGCCCTGATCTTCTGTTCCAGGATGGAGCCTGAAAGCCCTGTCAGAAGCTTAGGTAGAGGGAGGCTGCTTTGCAGCTCCTGGTATGGTTCCAGGGGCTCATAGTCCGGCGCAAAGACAGGAAGCGCTCCGGGCTGATCCATATAAAAATGAACGAAATGCCAGCAGGTGCCCCTGGGGATGGGGATCTTGCCAAAATGATGTACTCCGCCTTTTAAAAGAAGAAGCATTCCCGGCTTTACCTCATAGTCTTTTTCCCCCTCCGTCACATAAATGCATCCCTCCGTCACATAGATCAGCACATGAAAGGGCGCCACCCTGTCCGCATGAACAAAGGGACTGGAAGCCGCCAGAAAGTCGCCGCCGGAAAACACCGGCAGCAGCGTATTGGTCAAAACAAGCCGGTTCAAGATGATCCTCCATATTTTCGTGAAAATCTTCCATAGTTTTTCTCTTTATTCTAGTTTTTAATACATATTACAGGAAAGGTCAAGACTTTTTTTCGGGAAGAGCCTTTTTACCCATCAGAGAACATCCGATGCGGTATACTTCAAAAATCTACAGAGAGGAGCGCCGCCCCAGGCGGCAGGTACAGCCATGAAAATTCAGAGACAAATCAGCCAGAAGGCCTATCATGCGGATCACAGCTTTATGGGCTCCTACCAGAAGCTCATCAAGGACACAGTGATTCCCTATCAATACAGCGTGTTAAAGGACGAGGCAGAAGGGGCAGAAAAAAGCCATGTGATAGCCAATTTCATCAATGCGGGAAAAGCCCTTCGGGGAGAGGACGCGGGAGATGGGTACTACGGCATGGTGTTCCAGGACAGCGACCTAGCAAAGTGGATCGAGGCAGCCGCCTACTCCCTCACCAGCTTTCCGGATCCGGAGCTTGAAAGGACGGCGGATGAGGCCATAGGGCTCGTCGCAGCCGCCCAGGATGAGGACGGATATTTAAACACCTACTACACCATCAAGGACAGAGACAAGCGCTATACCAACCTCTTAGAGGGGCACGAGCTCTACTGCTCCGGCCACATGATGGAGGCCGCCTGCGCCTACTATGAGGCCACGGGAAAGGACGCCCTTCTAGAGGTGATGGAGAAAAATATGGAGCACATCTATGACTATTTTATCACCCAGGGTCATGAGGGTTATCCGGGACATCCAGAGATCGAGCTGGCGCTGATGAAGCTCTATCGTGTGACAGGAAATGAGCATGCCAAAAAGCTGGCGGAGCATTTTATCAATGTACGGGGGGTAGATCCTCATTTTTATGAAAAGGAAGCGAAGAAACGGGATTGGACCGTATGGAACGCCAACCCCTCCGACTATAACTATATGCAGGCGGGAGCGCCTGTAAGGAAACAGACAAGGGCTACCGGCCATGCGGTTCGGGCGGTATACCTCCTCACCGGAATGGCGGACGCGGCCTCTGAGGATGAGGACGCCTCCCTCCTTGCGGCCTGCGAAAGGCTCTGGGACAATATCACGAAAAAGAGAATATATGTGACGGGGGGAATCGGCTCCACCTTCATGGGGGAAGCCTTTAGCACGGACTATGACCTTCCAAATGACACCGCCTATTGTGAAACCTGCGCCTCCATCGGCCTGATGTTCTTTGCCTCCAGAATGCTGGAAAACCAGGTACGGGGCGAATACGGGGATGTGATGGAGCGTGCCTTCTACAACACGGTGCTGGCCGGGATGAGCCTTGACGGAAAGCGTTTTTTCTACGTGAACCCCCTGGAATGCGCGCCGGGAATCTCAGGTATATCCCCCACCCACAGACATGTGCTGACCACCCGGCCCGGCTGGCATACCTGCGCCTGCTGCCCTCCCAATGCTGCCAGGCTCATCTCCTCCATAGGAAAATATGCCTACGGGGAAAATGAAAGCACCGCCTTCTGCCATCTATTTGCAGGGGGACATGTGGAATTTGGCAACGGCCTGACCCTGGACTGTGAAACGGAATATCCCTATGGCTTTCAGGTGAAATATACCATTCTGAAGGGGAATGGAGGTTTGGCCCTCCGTATTCCCGGCTGGAGCAAAACCCATTCCCTGCTGTTAAACGGCGCAACGGCGAACGCTTCCATGAAGGAGGGATACGCTTATATACAGGTACGCACCGGAGATGTCATAGAGCTTCTCTTAGATGATCAGCCCTACCGGATTTATGCATCTTCAAGGGTTCCCAGGCTTACCGGCTGTACGGCCATCGGCCGCGGTCCTCTGATCTACTGCTTTGAGGGAGTGGACAATGGAGGGGATGTGATGGGCCTGTCCCTGAAACGGGAGGGAGTCCTCACTGTTGGCCCCGCTGCCCCCGGTCTGCCCCCAAGCACTGGAACCCTTCTTGCAGAGGCATTAAAAGCTGAGGCCATGAATGGGCTTTACAGCCAGAAGCCGCCCGCCCAGACCCCCGTTACCGCTACTGCCATCCCCTACTATGCCTGGTGCAACCGGGGAGAAAATCAGATGCGGGTGTGGATGCCCACAGCGTAGGTGCTGACATTCCACGTTCCACTGAGGCGTTCATATAAAAACTGTGTTTTTCTGCCAAACAGCTTTAAAAGCAGCTTTACCAGGAAAACAGCCGGTATCGCCAGGGACAGCAGGGCAATAATCTGAAGCATCTCCCCGCCTATCCGTGACTGGCTCTCGGCAACGGTTTTTCCATAACGAAACGCCCACTCAGATAGCGCAGGGATACCCAGCAGCTCCAGGGCAAGAAGCAGATAACGCAGACTCAGCCGCCAAAAACCCGCAGACCTCCCGTCCCTTCCCGCCACACGGATGTGACAGATCATTTTTCCAGGAGTACGCCCCTTTTTTGCCACTGTGCAGAGCCAGGAAAAAAGGATGAAGGCTCCGGCCAAAAGATATACATCCCCAAAATCCAGCAGTCCCTCTTCTCTTCCCGTGAGCTTCTGCAGGATGTGGATGCCAAACACCACTCCGCTGACAATAAGCATGTCCACGGACTCCGCCCAAAGCCTCCGAAACATGGACACATCGCGGCTCTTCTTAGCCGACTCCTCATCCAGCTCCTCCCGCTTGGGGAGAAAAAACACAAAGGCAGGGGCAAGAATAAAGCCCAGCAGCCCTCCAAGGCTGTTGCAGATCAGGTCGTCCACATCAAAGGTGCGGTAGGGGGCGGGATAAATCCAGTAGAGGCCTGTGATCTGGGTACACTCATAAAAAAGGCTTAAAAGAAAGCTTAAAACAAGGGTCTGATACCAGGTACGCTTGAAATAATAGCGCATGTATACCCCAAAGGGTACGGTGAGGAGCACATTAAAGGCCAGCTGCAGAAAGGTGAAGCTTTTCAAAAAGTCTCCCAGCTCGCTTCTGGTATGGGGCGCCCCATATTGCCCTACATAGGCAAGGATATTGTTCATGGGGACAACACGCACATGACTCTGCCACCGGGTCCACTCCACCGTATCTGGATCCGGGAGGGGCAGGATGACCATGAAATAGGCGGTCATCATGTAATACACAAAGGAATAAATCACCAGAACCCGTACCCAGGTGATGGCCCCGTACCGATGGTACTGGCGCAGGGCAAGGGGGGCCGTGATGATCAGAGCCAGAAAGGGAAACAACAACAGTCCGGTTTTGATAGGAATAAGGAAGTTATCCATCAGATATGTCCTCTCCTTCACTCGTGCTTCTGCTTCAGCAAGGCAGAGCAGCCAATAAAGGTATCCTACCATTTTCCCGCTTTTTACGCAACTATTATTTACCCTGAAAATCCCGCCGCCGGATAGGCGGCATCAATTCAGGTATGCCAAATGCGCCCGCCAGACTTTCATGGTACGGTGGTATGTCCGGCCACCGGGCAAAAAATACCCCCATGGGTACCGGACCCATAGGGGCAAAATGAAGCGCTGTCAATCCGATGGCGAATGCCATCTGGGATAATCCTAGTAATTCTCTTCCTTAATCTCGAAAAAGCTCTGGGGATGTGCGCAGACCGGGCAGATCTCCGGCGCCTTTGTTCCCACAACCACATGTCCGCAGTTGCGGCATTCCCATACCTTTACCTCGCTCTTCTCAAAGACAGAGGCGGTTTCCACATTCTTTAATAAGGCACGATACCGCTCCTCATGGTGCTTCTCGATGGCAGCCACCATGCGGAATTTCGCGGCCAGCTCCGGGAATCCCTCCTCATCGGCGGTCTTTGCAAAGCCGTCATACATATCTGTCCACTCGTAGTTCTCTCCCTCGGCAGCAGCCTTAAGATTTACTGCGGTGTCGCCGATGCCCGAAAGCTCCTTGAGCCAGAGCTTTGCATGCTCCTTCTCGTTGTCAGCGGTTTTTAAAAACAGGGCTGCAATCTGCTCATAGCCCTCCTTCTTTGCCACTGAAGCAAAAAATGTGTACTTGTTTCTTGCCCCTGATTCCCCCTCAAAGGCGGTGATCAGGTTCTTCTCCGTCTGGGTTCCTGCGTACTTGTTTGTGCTCATATTGCTACCTCCTATATAATTGTCTGCTCCCGGAATACTTCCTTATTCAATATCCCGATGCAATGTTATGCCGGTTATTCCGACAAAAAACCACATATATTTACTCCCCTTTCTGAACCACTTCCATATTCTTTGGCAGCGCCAGCTTGTGCTCTTTCTCCTGTCTTCACAGAACCTTCTACTCGCAGGGAAACTGCATGTTCCACCGGCTTCTTATTTCATCCAGCAGCTCCATCACCCGCAGGATCTCACTGTGGGGCATCTCCGGACACTGCAGCTGGTGATCTTCCAGGGCACGGATGCAGGAAAGCACCTCATACTCGTAGCCATTGATCTGCTCCGGCACGCCGGTTCTGGACACCAGGCTTCCATTCAGATCATAGACGCAGATTTCCTGGCAGTTATTGATATTTTCCACTTCTATATAGCCCCTGCTTCCATAAATCACTCCCAGACGGTTGGTTCTGGCAAGCATATTGCTGTGAAGGACAGCCATTTTCCCATCCTCAAAGGTCAAAGTGATGCTGTTCACCAGATCCACCCCCTTGGGGGACATGACGGCGCTGGTATTTACCTCCTTTACCTCTCCCTTTATAAACATGAGGGCAAAATTAATAGGATAAACCCCCAGATCCAGCAGCGCACCCCCTGCCAGGGAAGGCTCTGTAAGCCGCTGTTTTCCAGACAGCTCATAGCCCAGATTGGCCGTCAGGGAGGAAATCTCTCCGATGATTCCGCTGTCTATAAGCTCCTGAAGCATCCCTCTGCTGGGCATATATCTTGTCCACATGGCCTCCGCCAGCAGCAGACCCTTCTGATGGGAAAGCTCCACCAGTTCCCGGGCCTGGGCGGCATTCACCGTAAAGGCCTTTTCCACCAGCACATGCTTCCCATGCTCCAGGCACAGCTTTGCATGCTGGTAGTGATGGGAGTGGGGCGACGCCACATACACCAGCTCCACCAAGGGGTCCTTCAGCATCTCCTCGTAGGAGCCGTAGGCCCGCTCATAATCCCAGCGGTCAGCAAAGCTCCTCGCCCGCTCATAATCCCTGGAGGCCACTGCATAGGGTCTGATTTCAGGGATTTCCGATACAGCCCGTGCCATGCTTTGGGCGATATGTCCCGGAGCCAGAATTGCAAAATTAACTGTTCTCATCCTTACCTTCCTGTAAAATTTATACCTTAAGTGATGCCCCAAAGGATATACCTTTTTGTGGGCAAGCATGTTCGTTAGGGGATGCCTTTATAATACAATGTCAGCACCTCAAAGTCAATAACGCGAAGCTTAGAAAAACCAAAAAAGCGGGCGCCAGCTTCTTTTTTTGCTGCGCCCGCTCCTTTTGCTGTTTAGCAATCAATTTTCCTTAATTCATCTTATCCTCGCCCCATCCATCTATTTCATATTGAAGCTCCTGGTCATTCCAATGCATAAAACAAGTAAGCTGGCGCTCCTCTTGGTCAATGAGGGCAAGAATTGCCATGGAACAATTAATACCGCTGTCATCGGAAGACGGCGCATAGGTGACGCGGAGAAGCTGTCCCTGAAAATTATCCTTAAAGCTCATTATACACTGGTATACGGCCCCCATAATCTGATACACGCCCTCTCTCTCGTCACAGTGAAACGCAAAACCACCTGCTAGAATGCCTCCCTTTTCCAGCACCCTGGCCTCCGGCATAAACAGATCTGAAATCCTCCACTCTCCGTCATAGGTCACACACCAGTAAACAAGGGTGGAATACCATCTGTTTCCAAAGGAAGAGGACATATATATGGAGATTACCCCGTTTTTTTCAGAAATCTGAATTCCGCCCGTTTTTAGCACGGTTTCCTGCGGAACAGAGGAAACCGTCACCGATCCAAAATCTCCCTCCTTTACCAGCAGCTCCAGGTCTGCTTCGGCGCAAAAGCCCGTATCCGGCTGGAAAAAAAGGATCCGGTCCTCATCCTGCCAGCTGATCAGGCTCAGCCCCGGATATTCCAGAGCCTTCCAGGTGCCCTCACTCATTTCAAATATGACAAGATACGCATAAGCGCCGCTGTCTGCGGAGTCCTGACGTCCTACAAACAGCACCTCATTCACCCCATCTCCCGTCAGATCCCTGCCTCTGGCTTCCATCTCATAGCACACAGTCACATCCCCCAGATACAGGGTTTTGCGGCTGCCAAAGAACAGATAGGCATGTCCCTCATGTACATAGATCCGATCCGTTGTGCCATCCCCGTCATAATCCGCCGCCGGGCAGAGCTTCCCGTAGCTTTCCACAGCATCCGCAAACCCGGTGTAGGCCCACAGGCCTTCCTTCTCTTTCTTTGTCTGGAGATCGTTAAATTCCTTCCAGGCCAGCTCCATCCAATCCTCTGACATATCGGATACTGTCTCATCATTCTCGGATGAGCTATCCGCTGCTGAATGCTCCTCTGTGACCGGGATCATCTCATCCGAGCCGGAACCTCCCGGATTGTCCCCCGCCGCATTTTTCACAAGCTGAACTGTAGCCGCCAATAGAAGCACAGAAACGCACAGCAGTACAGCTGCGATATCCGCATATCGAAGCCAGTGGCTTCTGACCGTCTTTCGTTTTACTTCTCCATTTCTGATCTTTAACGCCTCATCCATATGCCGCCAGCTGATTTCGCCAAGCGCCTGCGCCAGCTTTTCACCCTTAACCCCGCTCATCGTATCCCTCCTCTTCCAGATATTTTTTCAGCTTCTTTCTTGTCCGAGACAGGCGGATGGACACATTATTGACGCTCATTCCCAGGACCTCAGAAATCCTCTTCACCGAATCTCCCATCCAATATCGGTAAATAAATGCCAGTCTGCTTTTTTGATCCAATGTATCTAAAAATGCATCAATGGCCTGCCCCAGCTGCCGGAGAGCTACCTGCTCCTCCAAAGACTGGTCCGGTATGCAGTTTTCCAGCTCCTCCAGAGCCACAAAAAGGCCATCCCTCCTCTTTGCATGGGCGTTCCGAAATCTGGTCAGAGAAATATTCCTTGCAATGGAGCAGACATAGTGAATCAATGATTCCGGCTTCGTAGGGGGAATAGTATTCCAAACTCCCAGATAGGTATCGTTTACACACTCCGAGGCATCCTCCGGATTGTTTAAAATATTATAGGAGACCTGAAACAGCAGCCGCCCATACTTTTCCTCCAGTGCAGAAATTGCATTCTGAGAGCGCTTAAAAAACAAGTCGATAATCTCCCCATCCTCTGTATTTCCAGCCATGTATTTCTTCATCCTCCTCCCCTGTATCATGACGGCAAAGATCTTTGACCCCAGCATTGCCACCATATATGCTTCTAATTATAAAGTAACGGTTTCAGAAAAAATCTTTCAGCATCGGACAGGAAAACTTATCGATCGAGTAGGGAAAAGAACCCCCTACTCGATTTGCGATGTCGCACAGCTCGCAGTAAAGCTGCTCGCTGTACTTGCCCATCAAATGTCCGCTCATGCAAGCATGGCGGCCGCTTGATGGGCTTATCGCACAAAAAAGCTTCACTGGGAAAATTTTCCGGGTGAAGCTTTTTTATAGTATCTAGCCATCTGCGTATCAGCGGCCGCAGACCGCTTTTTGGTTCAAATGCCACGTATTATATTTATGGTTCGTTTGTGCGTCAGCCCAGAATTCTCTCGCAATAGCTGATCATCCGGTCAATATAATTTTCTCTTTGCAAGAGGAAATCCCTGATACACTGGATGCTGGCGTAGCCCCCGCTCACCGCCTCCCAGGTGGAGCCTGTTCCGGGGTAGCGGTCAAAAAACTGGTCATAGAGAGGCGCGTAGATGTCCTCAAATTCCTGAAGCCTGTCAAGGGCCGCGGACTGCTCAAAAATTCCCTCAGACAAACCGGAAAGCCTGTCATAAAATGCCTCCCGGAAGTTCTCATTGGTCATCAGATACGCAAAGCACAGCACCGCCGGATTATCCGTATCCATGTCCAGAAGACCATTGGGCTTGTAATTGTCCTCCCGGATGGTGTTGACGCTGGCATCGCTGCTGCCGCTGACGCCCCCAAATTCCATATCATAGAACATGAACCGCCAGCGTCCGTCCCCATAAGGATTTTCGCTGTCAGTGGTAAGGGTTTTCCACATGGACCAGTTCTTGCCGGGCCAGTCCCACTTGTTGTTGATCCAGCACTGCACTGCAAAATAGTCCATGACAGAGTCCGGGTCAACCAGCTTCACAAACTCCTCATAATCCTCCTGAGCGCTTAAATCCTGGTGACTGCCGAAAAAGTCAATCAGCTCCTGAAAATAATAGTCCTCATCTTCACCTTCCGGGATATCCCCCACGTCCAGCTTATCTCCCATCTCGTAGGTCTCCGCATCCCCCTTCTAGACCACCACGTCCTCCTCTCCAACCCCGTGGATATCCTCAAAATAATCGTCGGAGTAATCCTCCTCCAGCACATAGAGCCCCCAGTATTCACCGTTCAGGTACACCACGCAGGGCCGGGACTGCTTTGCCTCACAGGCGGTATCCTCCAGAAAGGACTGCCAGAAGGTATCGTTAAACTTCGATGTAAAGGTGCAGTTTCCTCCTGCCCTGAGCACAAGGGTTTTGAACTTGTCCATCACCTCGCCATTGTCATTGACATAGTCCTCGCCAAAGAAGGGATAGCGAAAATTGTTGTCCCCATAATCCCTCCTGGCATAGAGGCGGAAACCCTTTTGCAGATCCGAGCGGGAGTAATTGCCCTGTACGCGAATACCGCAGTCCTGCGTCAGCACCGGCACGGCCTCCTCCTCGGAAAACTCGAACACCGTAATGGTCGCTTCTCTTTCCCACTCTCTTCCCCGCTGCTTATAGTTGGCGTCCAGATCCCTGGCGGTCTCCCCATCGGTGACGCGCTTCTCCTCCTGAAGATACTCCTCCAGCGCCTCTTCAAAAATTTCCCCCTTTACATAAATCCCCCGCTGGCTGTCAAACAAATCATCATAGTCCATGGAGATGCTGATCACCGCAAGGGTGGTTCCTGCCGCCTCACAGCTTTCTGCAATCCCCTGTATATGCTCCTGTGCTGTGCCGATAAAATAGGTAGCCGCTGTTTCTCCAGCGAAACTGCCGTCTTCCATTTTTATCGCCGCCCGGATCACCGTACACTTGTCAACCGCATCATCCTCCGGGGCGGAAATCTCACAGATAAATCCGTCGCGGCTGCTGTTGGGCCTGTTAAAGTTTCCCGAAATCAGCACCGGATCCACCGCGGAAACCACATTTTCATCACCCTCCCTGCTGGTGATTTTCAAAGGTTCCGTATATATCACTGCCGTATCGCTGTCTGCAGGGTCACTGCCGTCGGTGGTGTAATAGATTTCACCCTCCCCGCAGGTCATCTCCAGCTCAAATTCCTCCGGGTAAATGCCGCTGGCCCTAGAGAGGGTGATACCCGCCTCCTGAGAAATATCTCCCGAAGCATCCTCTAAGGTTTCCGCAATAGTTTCTTCTCCGGAGGTTTCCGGGGCTGTCTCTTCCCCAGATGATTCCAAAAGCTCTGGGGCCGACGAAGCTGCCGTTCCATCCACGAAAGCGTCCTGGGATGACCTGGCGCAGGAGGCTGCTGTCAGGGCCGCAAGAACAAGAGCTGTAATCCTTATAATCCGGTAATTTTTCTTTCTCATAACATCCTCCATTCTCATCTTTTTGAAGTGCCCGCCTCTTTACCAATAAGTCTGAGCCGGGCTGGCTTGTGCAGAATAATCCAGCAGGCTGGCTTGTGCCGGATTTCTGCGATACCGCACAGCTGGCAGATCGGATAGGGGAAGATTCCTTCCCCCTACCCGATCACCGCGATACCTCGCTCATCTCGCGGCATTGCCGCTCGATGACCGTTGCCCGTCGGATGCCCGCTCGTGCAAACACAGCGGTCACCCTCCGGGCGTATCGCGCAAAAACTGCCCATATAATACATTCATTATAGGGCAGTCCGGAGGATTTATCAATCACACACTTTGTATATCGGATAGGGCGCATACCTCAAAAGTCTGACCCGAATTATAACAAGGGGAGGTTCTTTCGTATTTCTAAATATTTCTATTTCATTTGTATTTCATTGCACAAATCACGAATCGCTAATACCCCAGGCTTTCATGAATCAACACCACCTCAAATTCCCCTGTCATGGGTTTTCCCCACAGAACCGAAAGCCCCCTGCATATCCGCTCCGGGCTCTTGCAGTTATAACAGCGATCCGCTTTTAATGCGCAGGGAGTTTTTGCCCCTACTCTTTTTGCATTCAATGGGGCCGCCACATTTCTTGCCCGGAATAATGCCCGCTCATAATCCTTTTCCAGCTTATTTTCACCAACGACCAGATACACCTTCTGATGTCCGTAAAATATGGAGGCAATCCGGTTGCAGTTTCCATCGATGTTGATGATCTCTCCGTTTTCTGAAATTCCGTTTACCGAAGATATGTAAATGGCGGCGGCATTTGCTTTTTCACGAATTTCACGGTCTGTTTTCCCTGCCGGTATTCTGTGATGCCAGAACACCTGATTATGCCTTTCCAGCAGCTCATAAAGCCCCATTTCCTGAAGGGTCATGGAGCCCCCAAAACCAACCGTCTGATTGTCGATCTCAGAATCCAGATAACTGGCCGCCTCAGAAGCAGTTTCAAAGCAGCGGACTGTATATCCTAATGAGATCAGGTTTTTCTCCAATATATCAAAGCTTTTTTTCATGCTTTCCTCTTTCTGACGCATGCGCTGCGTCATCATGGTAGATTTGAAAGTTTACTATCAAACTTTTCCTCCCCTGCATATATGCGGCGTTTTCTTCTAAATCCGCGCCCAATCTGCTTCACGCAGACTGCGGATAAATAATCTGTCTGTTTTTAGTTTCATATGTTCGTCCTCTACAAAATATAATCTGCAGCTTACACTGCTGCAGGCAAACCTAACTGTAAGGTTCTGATTATGAAGGATTTAGATCATTTATAGCTGATGTAGTATCCGTTCTGCTTTAACCTCCTCTTTAACAGCTGCCGGAAGAATGCATTCTGCCTTACTGAATCATTTCCCTTTCGTTTCTCTCAGTCTCTAACATCCAGCTGACAATTTCCTGTTCGATCTTACAATCCTGTTCCAGCATAAATGCCATTTCCTCCGGATACATTCCTTTCTCCAGCAACGCCCCCGCTTTCTTCCTATCGTTTTCCTCCAATTTTCTACCATATTTCCGGTATTTTTCCAGTTCACCACGCCCCATGTGTATCGGCCTAAAATCAATTCCGGTCTTCTTCAGATGCTCGATGATCAGAAATCCATCCGGATCAAAATCACCGAAATGAAACCACCGGATTTCTCTGTTCTGCTCTGCAATACGAGTCAGAAGACGCTGCTTGGCTGTATTGTGGTATCCGCTTAAGAACAAATAAAAATAATCCTTCTCTTTCATCCTGTTAAAAGAGGTTAGATTTTCTATGGTCATAACCTGAGAAGCATGAATGTAAATCCGCTCCAATTTCTGCAGGCTTTCAGAAGAGTATGCCACTGGCGTGTCCAGCGATAATTCCACAGGCGGCAAACCACGGAAAGTCAGCGTAGCCTCTCCCTTTATGTATAAATAGGACGGATTACTGTAGATGCTGTGTTCTCCCAAAATGATCTGCTCCCTTTCCCGCTCATTGTCTATACCGTCCAGCAGCTCTGCATAATCGCCATATTTGCTAAAAATATGGCATATGCGGGTTCGGAATTTTTTTTCAAACAGTTTACTGTTACCAAACCGCACAATCGACAATTCCCTCTCCAAAAGCTCCTCTTTGTTTTCCAATATGAAAAGACATAACGGAAGCAGCTCCATGGCATCCTCCAACGAATACTCCGGTTTGCGCCCCGACTCCAGCAGTCTGATCTGTTCAGCGCAAAATTTGTTTATAACAGAGTGTTTTCCCCTATAACTCTCATAGAACAAAATCTGTTTCCTGATCCAGGCGTTCTTCTCCTCTCTTCCCAAGATCGCATAACAGGCCGGTATCGATTCCGAATTCAGAATAATTTTCCGTATCACCGTTCCCTTTAAATCCAATCGGATGAGCCGTTCCCTTGCCAGCTCCTCCAGCTCCGCTTCAAACAGGTGAATATTATCCGTATCCTCATAATCGGAAGCATACTCCTTCATAATGCTTTCCGGACTAATAGAAAAAGTCTGACGCACCTGGTTTTCTCCTTTATAAGTCTTGCTGTTTTCATATTTATCCAGTAATTTAGAGAGCACTTCCCTCTGGAGCTTATCCGCATTAAATCTCATTCTGTTTAATCAACCCCTCCACAACATTTGTGTAACGTCCTGTGATGACAAGGCTTGCCGTAGAATCAATGAATTGTCCGATGCTGCTGATTTTTTCAGGCGGCGCTGCATAAATCACCTGGAAACCGTTCGCTTCCAGATATTTTACCATCTGCTCAATCCTCTCTCTGGACAATGCCGAAAACGCTTCGTCAATAAACGCCAGCCGCGCGCAACAGCTTTGTCTCGGATAATACTGCATCAAGCTGGCGGCCAGAATAATGAAATATGGCGTCTGCTTTTCGCCGTTGCTGGCCGAGCCCTGCTTCTTTGACAAATCCGCTGTAATCTGTGCGTTACCCTGATTGCTTATGATTTCCATATCATAGGAAAAATATTTCCGATAATCCGTGTACTCAGTCTCATCCTCTTCTTCCAGAATGACGCTCATAAATTCCTGTATGTCATGCTCCATCTCCTCGTCATCCCTCATGAAATTCATGTATACCTCCGGCGAATTCATATAGTCCTTCAGCCGCCGGCATATCCGGAAGAAGATAGAGCGATCCGCCTTTTCCTTCATCACAAAACGATAGGTATCATTGCCAAAGGGCAGCTGCTTCAATTCCTGATTGATCGCTTCAATTTCCAGCTTCGCTTCCGTTACCGTCTCATTGATCTCAGCGACAAAATCATTCATAAAAGCGCTTTCCAATCGCTTTGACTGCTCCTCCAGCTGCGTCCGCACCTGTTCAATCTTCACATTTGCTATACTGCGATACTGCTCCCGGTAAAAAGGAATATAGGCTGGTCCGTGCTGATACATATCGATTTGTGTAATTTTGCAGTAATCCAGCTGCGCATTCTCCATTGCCTGTCTGCTCTCGTCTACTTCACCCCGCAGATTTTTTATGGTCTTTTCTTTAATTACCCTGGCACTGCCCTGCCGTTTTTTCAGCTTGGCATACTCCTCCAGCATCGGCCGTTTCCATTCCAGGTGTGCCAGACATTCGGCCTCATACTGCTGCTGGGAGATATAAATTTCCGCGGTAAGCTGTTTCAGTTTTTCCTCATTTTCAGACATCTGTTTCCTGCATACGCCTATATCTGAATTATTCATATTGTTGCGATCCATAACTTCATCAAAGTATTTCCTGGCTCTTTGCTGCTCCTCCAGCGCCGTGGCAAAATCCGGATTGCTTTTCACCCTGTGAATCGCCTGCTCTGTCTCTCTTTGTTGCTTCATATAGAAAGCCAGTTGATTAGGGGCGGAAAACTGATAGGCATCTGCCCTCCAGATAACCTCATCCAGCTGACCTAACTTCTTTTGGACAGACTGCTGTTTTTCACCGATTGCCGCAAGCAGTTCATTCAACTCTTTTTGTCTTCGCAGTACCTCTTCTTTTTGCAATTCGACTGCTTTTGACCCAAGGCAAACTCTTGTATCCTTCATGTCCATCAGAGACACCGCATAGCTTTTTGCCAGCATTCCATCCTGCATCAGCCCTCCCTTCGGATGATCGTGCAGCTCTCTCAGATCCTTGCAAAGATGTATGCCGTTTAACAGGTAATTGGCATAGCGGCGCCCATAAACATTCGGGATTATCAACTGCTCCGCTGCGCTACCAGGTGTAGCTTGCGTATCCGGCAGCTTGTCCGTTAATACGATGGTTCCTGTATGAAGCTTATTCTCATGCAGGATTTCCAGCGCCTGATGGGAATATTTTCCATCAATGATGACGTGATGGCGTTTGTTCCCAAGAAAGGTTTCTATAGCCATCCGCCAGTCCTCGTTTTTAATATCCTGCACCAGCTCGGCAAAGGTCCGAACCTCCGTATGGATACCACGCTTTTCCAATTCCTGTGAAATGAGCGTTTTCGCCGCCGTAATCTTCCTCGGCTCAATCAGGCGATTGGAATTCAGCCTTGCCATCTGTTCCGAAAGATCGGCCAATTCCCCAGAAAGTTCCTCTTTTTTATCTTCGATATGAACCCTTTCATTCTGTAAAAGTTCCTTTTTTCTATCCGCAAACGTGCAAAGCCGCTGAAACAGGGCGCTCTTTCTCTCCTCCCCATACCCTGCTTCTGACAAATTCTCTATATATATTCTGTCCGTATCGGAGCCGATCCCCTCCTGAAGAAGCCACAGAAGTCTGCCAGTCAATGTCCGCTGCAGCTTCTTCAGCCTGACTGTCTCCTCCTCATACTTTTCGATCTGAGGCTTTAATTCCAACAGGTGACGTTCCATGGACTGAATGCTTGACTGCATTTCCGAAAACATCTCATTGGATTCTGCCGCCTGCAGCCGAGTGCGCGCATATTCCAGCTGCTTTTCGATATCCGTCTTTTGCTGTTCCAGCGACTGCAAATGCTGCTTCAAGGCCTGCTGTCGCAGCACTTCCTGTTCTTTTTCCTCCTCCTTTCCCTGTACCTCCTGATAAAGCAGCATCAGCTCACGAATCCCCAGCATTCTTATCTTCTTTTCATAATTCTGAGTTTTTCGCTCAATTTCTTCCAGCTTTTCTTTGCCATCCTGAAGTTCCTTATACGATTCCCGTAATTTTTCAAAATGATCTTTCTGCTCTCTCAGTTCTTTCAGCGAATCCACTTTTCCTGGTTCAAGAACGCATTCCTGAATAAACTGGTTGATATTATTTTCCGGATTAAAAGCCATCATTTTTAACAGCTTTGCACGGTATTTTTTCACATCGCATCGAAGTCCCAACGCACGCAAAATCTGCTCCGTTCCCTTGTCGCGTCCCATAAAATCCGATGCTTTCGGTTTCTTTCCCTTTATCATCAGCTGACGAAGCGGCGATACATAGAGCTTCTGATCTTCGATCTTAGAGAAATTGATCTCTTCCATACGGGTATCCCTGGATACAAACCAGGAGGATGATACATCGGATTCACTAGCTGATTCAATGCATACGCCCACCACCAGATACATATCCTCCACCGGCGACCAGAACTCCATTGCAACATAGCTCACCACGGCATCTTTCCGAAGATAGCGGTCGGCTCCGTTGCTTTTCGTATCTCCCCGCACATATGCCGTGACGGTCCTGTCTCTGTCTTTTGCGGCCTTATTAAACTGGGTGTTTCCTGTCAAAAGATAGGTCATGGCATCCAGAATCGTGGATTTTCCACTTCCATTGACTCCCGTAAACAGTGTAGAGCCCTCCAGACGCACGGTGATTTTCTGAAAACGAGACCAGTTAATCAGCAACAGTTTTGTGGCCGTCTTTCTATTCATCGGCCTCGCCCTCTTCTCCCAATCCATCATCTTCCTCCTCGTATTCCTGCCCTTTTTTATCCTTCATTCTCTGATTAGCAGTCTCTACAAATCTGGCAAACTCATTTCCATCCAGCGCAAACTGGAGAGACGGATATAGCCGTATCAAGCACTCCGGTTCTCCCACCTTTCCCTGCACATCAATCAGGCTGAAGTGCTCAAACAATGCCAACACCTGTGTCATCAATGTTTTATCAATTTGATCCTTTAATCCATATTTTTCCAGTTCATATTTCAAATCCACCACGGATACCAGGATCGAACGAGCTAGGCTTCCCGATCGGATGCGATCCACATATAATGTCCAAAGCGCGCACAACACAAGACTTTCAGCCTTTTTTAGAATCAGATGATTAGTCTGTATTCTACCGTTTTCAGATACATCCACACAGTTGCGCAGCATGATTACCCCGTTATCCCGGTCAAGAATCACGTCAAATCCGATATATCCAAAATACCTGGAAAACGGTTCCGGTCTTTTTGAAACAAAAAAATATGCCCGTTTACTCTCTTCATCCTTATCCCGGACAATGAATGTTTGCTTCAGCAGCCGTCGGCAAATTTTCTGAAACTGTTCCTTTTCTGATGAGGTGTAACTATCCCAGTATTCCTGCACCTATCCCTCTTCCTTTCTGATAGTAAAATTGCGGAGAAGCATCTGCTCCGTTTCCATATACCCCTCTTCCAATTCAACGATATACCCGTTCTCCCCGCTATATGCAACGGCTGAAAGACTTGCTAGAATATCATTTTTGCTCCGGATCGGAATGTGAGCACTGTCAATAAACTCCCGGTCTCCGATCAGCTGCTCCACATAGGCTTTCATTTTTTCCTTGGAATACGGATTATAGGCTTCCTTTTTCTGTGCCTGCCTTGCTTCTTCAATCTGCTCGTCCGTCATTTCCTCTATTTCCGTGACCGTGGTTTTTCTAATCTGCTGCTGTTTCCTTGGATATCGAAGTGACGCCATATCTATAAACTCATTTCTGTCCAGCAAAAACAATCCGTTCATATACTGCGGCATATCATCTTTCATGCCGATGTCCTGCATTTCTTCTATTATATACTGAATGGTATTTTCTACCGATCCCCGGATATCCGTTCCCCGGTTATAGATAAAACGCATCCTTCCTACCGCCACATGCAGATAAATATTAATCTTGTGTTTGATGTCTTTCATAATTCGGTCATAATCATACGTCAGAAATCTTTTCGTGGACTGAAGCAGGGTTATGACCTTCTCTTCCGCTTCTTGTTGGGATATCTCGTCTTCCATCGCACTGCCGATCACAAGCAATTCAAAAATTTCTGGATCAGACTGAAGGCGATCCAGTTGTTTCCGTATAATCCCCCGGTATACATGTATATTCTGCTGCTTCGTCAATCTGGTATATTCCTTAATAAAACTGCCCTCACAATATTCGATGATATTTTCTGTCAAGCTCTCAAAGGTCCCTTCATTCACCATCCGTTCTATGATTTTACGGATAAAAGTAGCCAATCTCTTTAAGGCTTTGGACAACATTCTTGCATTTCGGTTGACCTGAAGCAAGACATCAATATAAGGGTCATTTTTCCACATATCCTCGTTTTGAAGTGTATTGTAAATCGTATAAATATAGCTTGAAAATTCCTCTTTTTTTGGTTTTTTCAATTCGGCTAGAAATTCAGCCAGCCGAATTCCTGCCTCCGTCATGACAATATGTTTTTCATAAGTCATATCATCTGCTTCTTCCTCCAGCCATCCCACATCCTGAGAAGATAGCTTGCGGATTACTGCGCCCGCCATATCGTTGTAATTTCTGTTTTCTGAAAGTTTTTCATCCTCCAATTGAACGTGATTTTCCATCAAATAAATCGCCAATGCGTCACGAATCCTGTTTCTGGGAATTCTGTAAGATATTTCCCTATCATATTCATCATAGATCACCTGCAGACAGTCCGCATAGATTCGATGATTGCTGTTGCTTGCAAGATAGTTAAAAAATCCAGACGGTATCACATCAAACAAATTCCGCATGATCTCTTTCACTCTCCTCCCTTAGACCAGCTACCAACCATTCCAAAGCGCACTCACACGGTTCTACGCTAATCCACACATTCTCTTCCAGCTGGTGATCCATTTTGCATTCGTTTTGCTTCAATAGAATTGGATCATATATTACATCGGTTGTTATAAGTCGCCTATAATAAGATTATACCAATTAGTCTAGGGCATTGCAACGTTTTTTTCACACCGTGATTGCAGCAGCCACACCTATAAATTTGAATTAAATCTGCGGCTATCCGCATTTTTACTTTGAAAGTTCCGCCGCCGGATAGGCGGCATCCATTCAGGTATGCCGAGTGCGCTCGCCAGACTTTCATTGTACGGTGGTATGTCTGGTCACCGGACGCATGAAGGTTTAGTTCGAGTAATTGAAAGGAGTCCCCTTTTGCATGATCAATGAGCGCAAGGTCATTTATTCCATCAGGAAACCGGAATTTCTTACTATTTCAAAAGGCATAGGCAATCTCCCAATTCAAAAGCAGGTCGGTTAGTCCTGCAACATATCTAAATACATATCCAGTCTTGCATTGATGTATCCTGCAAACAGATTTTCCATTGCTGAAGGATTATGCTTGACATGATATTCATCAAATGCATTATAGTAGGCAATTCTATCTGTAAACTTAATATCAATAGGTGGGAATCCGGCTTTCATTAACTCAAGATTTACAAGCAGTCTTCCGGTTCTGCCATTACCGTCAATAAAAGGATGGATGCTCTCAAACTCAATATGGAAACGAGCCAGTTTTGTTACGATATGCTCTGTACTTTCAGCAAAATCTCGCAACAACTGTTCCATCTTCGGCTCAATAAGATAAGGCTGCACGGGTTCATGCTGTGCGCCCATAATACGAACCGGAACTCTGCGGTATACGCCACGGTCTTCTTTCTTATCGGCAAGAACGAGATAATGAATCTGTTTGATGATGCTCTCACTAATCGGAACATTATCTTTTACAAGTTCACTCACTAATTCAAACGCCTCTTTATGACCGACTGCCTCCATGTGGTCCTTTAATGGTTTCTGGTCAATCGTAAGGCCTCGGAGTACCAAGTCTGTTTCTCGCAGGGTAAGTGTATTTCCTTCGATGGCGTTAGAGTTGTATGTGTATTCCACGATAAACTCCTCGTTAAGCCTTGCTACTTCGCCCGCTGTTAAAGGTCTTCTACCGTCCAACTCAACCTTTTTACGGTCAATTTGTGCCAAAAGACTCTCCTTTGATTTGTAACGACCATCGGCAGGTTTCTTTGCATCCACAGGAATTTTCCAACCGCGTCCTTCCTGGTACGCACCTGGAATTTTCCCTTCAGAGCAAAGAACCCGGATTCTTCTATCAGAAATGCCCCATTTTTCAGAAGCCTGTTTAACTGTCATAAACATAAACTATCCCTCCAATCTAAGATATAGTATACCCCTTTATCGGAATAATATCAATAATATCGGAACAACATTTAACAAATTAACGGAACAATATTTTCATTTCTTACATCGGATAGGGGAAGATTCCTTCCCCCTACCCGCTCACCGCGATAGCTCGCTCATCTCGCGGCATTGCCGCTCGATGACCGTTGCCCGTCGGATGCCCGCTCGTGCAAGCACAGCGGTCGCCCTCCGGGCGTATCGCGCAAAAAGACACCTGCATAGCTGCATGGTGCCTTCTACTACCCCGAAAAAGGGGATTTGTACATATATATTTTTCATCGACTGTGCCGTAGCAAAACCATAGTAAGGCACTTTTCACAACGCCACGATTTGCACTGATTTACCCAACTAATAGCCGACACGAGTTTTACTCACAGAGGTAGTGCCATGCCAGATAAAAAGCACTCGTATCATATGAGTTGCCCGACAAATGGGCAACTCATAATATGGTATTGTAACAGATACTTGTGTCTGTTTTTTGTTCCCATAACGCAAGTATAGCACAAACCGCCACTTTAGGCTACCTTAGCCCACCGTCTAAAGCCAGTGAGATTGCGGTAGCCCTATTTCAAATTCCGACAGAGATGTCTGATTGATTACTGCATCCCAATCATGAGCTATCTATTATAATCCATGCAAAAACACTGTTTTCATTATCCAAATACTCCTACTAATGCTGCTTAACCGCTTCATCCATAATTCCCTTTCCTTTTTTATCACTCATATTTTTACCCATCCAACAAATCAAAAAAACATTATATATATTCATTTTCTCCGAAGTGTCAAATTGACACTTTGGAACCAGCTTTTGATGCTTTGAAGATTATCTTACTTAATATGAAATTCTGAAATAATCTAAATACGCCTTATATCGATCCTGTGCAGTCAGGCAGGTATCTGTCAAATAGCCTTTTTCATTATCCCACTCCTTCAGTCCTCTATAGTAGAACATCTTCAGGTTATCCTCAATAATGAATGGAACGATATTATATTTCAAACATTCCTTGAACATAATCAGCCTGCCCACCCGACCGTTACCATCTTGAAACGGATGGATTCGCTCAAACTTTACATGAAAATCCAGAATATCTTCAAACGTCTTTTCTTCTTTTGCGTTATACGCTGTCAGCAATGCTTTCATCTTACCGGCAACTTCTTCGGGTAGAGCAGTATCCATGCCGCCCACCTCATTAGGCAATTTTTTATAATTCCCTACTGCAAACCAGTCTTTTCTGGAATCGCTGGTTCCGTTTTTCAAAGTCAGATGAAGCTCCTTTATAAACTTCTCAGTCAAAACAGCTTTTGCATGGTCGATAATCATATCAATACATCGAAAATGATTTGCGGTTTCAATCACATCATCTATGTTGAGAACTCCATTTTCCACGCCGATGGTATTGGTTTCAAAAATATATCTGGTCTGATCATGGGTCAGACGGCTTCCCTCCATATGGTTTGAGTTATACGTTAAATCGATTTGTGTTTTATGGTAAATACCGCCGGAATATTTACTTGCTTTTTGTTCCTGCAAAATATCCAGCAGTGTAAGCGGATGTTCTTTCCTTTTGTTGGAACGCTCTGGTTTTCCGGCATTCTCCGGAATATTCCAGGTCTTTCCGGTAAGAAAAGCACCCTGCACACGCCCGTGAGCACAATAGTTTCTCACACTGCGCTCCGAAATATTCCATTTTTTAGCCATTTCAGCAACTGAAAGGTATCGCATCTGCTTTCCTCCGTTATCAATCGAATCCAATACTATACGAATCTACATTATAATATACCATCTCGCCTATCGGCTCGATGTGATACTCGGCAAATGTCACCTCGAGCAAGCTCGGGTGCCGCTTGCCTCGTTATTATACCATATGAACTATCCTCCTCAATAATAATGGAATTATCTATTGGGAAGATCGGTAATATATATTTCTGCTCTTTTCCATCAATCAGTTATTCAAGCTGTCCTCATTCAGCAAAAAATCATATACACTCATAACCAGCACCCCATCATCATTGTAATACGGTGCAGGTGCATCTTTCGTGATAATAATCTTTTTGAAGAAATCGCCAGTCAGCATCAGGGAGCGCTGTTCCTGTTCCATCTTTGCCTGATCTGGAATTGCATAGGCCGACTGGATATAGTAACGCTTAGAGCCTTTATTACAAACGAAATCGATTTCCAACTGTTTGCGGATTCCATGATCCTTTCCAGTGGTTTGATTCAGAATGATAACTCCCACATCCACATTGAAGACCCGTATTTTCAGCTCATTGAAAATAATATTCTCCATAGCATGAGTTCCTTCCAGCTGGCGGAAATTGAGACGGGCATTCCGTAACCCCAAATCGGTAAAGTAATATTTAACCGGTGTGTCGATATACTTCTTACCCTTAATATCATATCGGACAGCACTGTCAATCAGGAATGAATCACAAAAATAGTCAATATACCTTTTGATGGTAATATTGCTGATGCTTTTCTGTTTGACACTTTTAAAGGCGGCCGACAACTTTGTAGGGTTTGTAAGCGAACCGATAGGAGATGAGAGAATATTCACAAGTTCCTCCGATCCTGCCCGATTGCGTACATTGTGCCTTCGTACCATATCCGAAATATAGGTCTCCTCGAACAGCGACTTCAGGAAACTAATCTTTTCCTCTGGACTCGAAATATTCATAATAGGCGGCAAGCCACCGTAAAGCATATACTCATTCCAGCCGTCCTGTTTCGTCCCCGAATAGACAGACATAAATTCAGCAAAACTGAGAGGATGCATATGAACCTCATCTCCCCGACCCCGAAATTCGGTAATCACATCCTTGGACAAAAACCGGGCATTGCTTCCAGTCACATATACATCTACATTTTTCATACGGATTAGGCTGTTTAATACAGATTCAAACTCTCCCAAAAGCTGCACTTCGTCCAGCAGCACATAGTATATTCCCTCATCTTTGATCTGCTCCTTGAGATAGGGATACAGAACCTCCGGATCACGAAAACGCTTGTTCTCAAAGGAGTCAAACGCAATTTCTATAATGTGCTGTTCATCCACTCCTTCTGCCAGCAAATGATCTTTGAACAGATTAAACAACAAGTAAGACTTTCCGCAGCGACGAATGCCTGTTACCACCTTGATAAGTCCATTGTGCTTTTTATTTATAAGCTTATTCAAATAGATGTCTCTCTTAATTTTCATATCATAGCCCCTCTTATGCTGAAAATTTTTGCGAGTTATCGCAAAATTCTTCATTAGTATTATAACTCATTCAGATTGATTTTACAACTTGTAATAAAAATTTTTGCGAATTATCGCAATGGAAGCTTATCACACTGCAATCCTACACACTGAAGTGATATAATGTTGTTGTAACAGTAGTGACCGATGATGTATGATCAAAATTGGAAAGGAGCATCTCACATGCCACACAGTTACACAGTAGCATTTAAGAAGAAAATTATTCGCCTCCATATGGAGGCGAGACGTACCCTGGCAAGCATAACAGCCGAATACGGGGTATCAAAATCAACCCTCTCTATGTGGTGTAAAGAATTTAACGAAGAATGTCGAACCAAAGCCTCACTGGATCATACAAGATCTTTTAATTCGCTATGGACTAATTCCTGATTTACGTGTATAATGTTGTCAGACATGGTTTATGACTCCTTTCGAATTTTGTTGTGGTGACTCAATTCTACAGGTTTTTTGAACCACGTCTACTTCTTTTTTAGGGTCAGACTTTGGCCTGGAGGAATTTGCGAAAAATATTATACGTCATCTTAAAGTTAATTTTCTGTCGTCCCTCAAAAGATTCGTTATAATAATCTTGTTTTCGCATAGTTCCATTATAACATGGAACGGAGAAAAGGTGGTTGGAAATAGCCATCTTTTTCTCTTTTTGGGGGAGAAAATTTCAGGAGCCGGTGTGATTGATATGATTCCCCTTAAGTAGACAAGGTAAATAACCAAAATCTACTTAAGGGGGATTTTTTATGTCAAAATCTAAATGGTCTGCTGATTTCAGAACAAAAGTAGCTCAGGAATATCTTGATGGTAAAGGTTCTTTCTATTACTTGGCCAATAAATACCATATTGGCAGAGCAACTATACAAAAATGGGTTGCTGCTTACAAGGTGCATGGAATAGATGCCTTTATTTGTGGCCCCGGAAATGCAAGCTATACCAGTGAATTTAAAATCATGTGTGCTGAGGAAGTTATCT
>CALWLH010000077.1 GCA_944381475.1 uncultured Lachnospiraceae bacterium
ATCTCTATAACCGTTCCTTCCTGTTCTTATTTATCGTATTCGCCTCTGATATCCTCCTCGGGCGGGTCCATGGGGTATTTTCCCGTAAAGCAGCCTGTACAGATGGGAAGACCCTCCACCATCTCCCGGAGCCGCTCCACCTTCAGATAACCCAGGGTATCTGCGCCAATAATCTGACGGATCTCCTCGATGGTTCTGTTATGGGCAATAAGCTGATCCTCGGAGGGGATGTCTATTCCAAAATAGCAGGGATGGAGAAAAGGCGGTGCAGAAATGCGCACATGCACCTCTGTGGCTCCTGCCTCCTTCAGCATATTGACAATCTGATCGCTGGTGGTTCCGCGGACAATGGAATCATCGATCATGATGACACGCTTACCCTCCACTGCTTCCTTTAATACATTCAGCTTTACCCGGACCGCAGATTCTCTGCTGGACTGCTGGGGTTTGATGAAGGTTCTGCCCACGTAGGTATTTTTAACAAATGCAGTTCCGTATGGTATGCCGGACTCTAAGGAATATCCCAGAGCTGCCGCATTTCCAGATTCCGGAACCCCCACCACCAGATCCGCCTCCACAGGGCTGTCCATGGCAAGGAAACGCCCCGCACGGATACGGGAATTGTAGACGCCCACCCCGTCCATATGGCTGTCAGGTCTGGCAAAATAAATATATTCAAAGATACAGCGAGCCCGCTTTTCAGCCGGGAGGCACATGGAGGTATCGGACTGAAGCCCTCCCTTTTTGCTGATGGTGACAATCTCCCCTGGCAGCACGTCCCGGACAAACTCCGCTCCAACAGTCTCTAAAGCGCAGGTCTCGGATGCAAGGAAATAGGCATTGTCCCTTTTTCCGATGCAAAGAGGCTTAAAGCCAAAGGGATCCCTTGCCCCAATCAGCTTTCTGGGACTCATGATCACCAGGGAATAGGCGCCCTTGATCCTTTTCATGGCCTTTCCCACCGCTTCCTCCACGGTTTTTGAATGCACACGCTCCCGGGCCACATAGTAGGCAATCACCTCAGAATCGATGGTTGTCTGAAAGATGGCGCCGTTTTGTGAAAGCTCTCTGCGAAGCTCCGGGGCATTGATCAGGTTTCCGTTATGTCCCAGAGCCAGCGTACCCTTGATATAATTTAAAACCAGGGGCTGGGCATTTTCCCTTGTGGAGCTTCCTGCTGTAGAATAACGGACGTGACCCACGCCGATATTCCCCTGCAGCTTACCCAGATCCTCCGGGGTAAAGACCTCGTTAACTAGGCCCATCCCTTTAGAGACAAGAACCTTTCCCTTGGGTCCTGAAGTATCGCTGACCGCGATACCGCAGCTTTCCTGACCTCTGTGCTGTAATGCAAATAACCCATAGTATATGGTATTTGCCACATTGCCGCCATCAAAGTCATAGATACCGAAAACGCCGCATTCATCATGCAGTTTGTCGTTATCCTCTTCAGTCACTGTCATAAAAAAATCCGTGTCTCTCATGTAAGTTGCTCCTTATACTGGTAAGACTGCGTAAACATTCACACAAAACACAGCTAAGTATAATACATCACCGGCTTAAAATCAATATTAAAAATCAGTTTCTTCAGCGCGAATGCTCCAGGTACGGCAGTATCGTCCTGCTAAAAATTCCCAGCAATTCTTCCTCATAGGGGGACGCCCCCTCATCAAGCAGCGCCGCCGGAATATAGTATTCTCCCTCCACCTGCTGTTTATATAATGCCAGGATATACAGGCGCCTGCCGTTTTGCAATTGAGGCAGAAGGATCGGTTCAAATAAGCAGAGCCGGTTCTCTGTGAGCTTTTTTAACAGTCCGTTCACCCATGCCAGACTCTGTCTGTTTACGAAGAACAGATAAAGCCCCTGAGCCAGATCCATATACACATCCTCTTGCTCATGGAAAAAGATCACTGCCTCCGCCTTCTCACGGCCCATCCACCATGCTCCGGCATCTGTGACCGGCATATCCAAAGTCATTCCGCATGAGGCGCATGCTTTCAGGCTCCCCTTCGATCCGCAGTCCACAAGCACAGGTTTAATATTCCTCTCCTTTAATCTTTCAAAAAGCCAGGGAGCAAAACCGCCCCCGGCTTCACCGCAAATGTGTATGTAATGTTCCTTTTGCTTTTTCATCATTTACCCCCTTTTCTATCTCCACGGCGGATTCTTTCCGCCTCGGACGGCTTATGGACTTTTAGGAAAAAGGTCTTGTCCTTTTTTTTCTGATGGCTTATAATCTTGATATCATGAAGGTCAAAAGGCTTTGACCCGGGTATCATCATATCAGGAGAAAGTTTGAAAGTAAACTTTCAAATCTACCATGATGACGCAGCAAGTGCGTCAGAAAGAGGAAATTATGTTTGAACATCTCACATTCAAGGCAGAGGATTTTTACGCAGCCATTGACAGCATTTTTACCGCCATCGGCATGATCACCATACTGGCACTGGCTTTTACGGTTCTAATACTTATTTTTTTATAACAGGCAGGAGGAATAAAAGCGATGTCAGGTTCAACATTTGGAAACTTATTCAGCATTACTACATGGGGCGAATCCCACGGCAGGGGCATCGGTGTGGTGATCGACGGCTGCCCGGCAGGTATCCCCTTGACAGAAGAGTATATACAGCAGGAGCTGAACCGCCGCAAACCAGGTCAGAGCCGCTTTACCACCCCTAGGAAAGAGAATGATCTGGTGGAAATACTCTCCGGCGTATTCGAGGGCAAAACCACCGGCACTCCCATCTCACTGATGGTCCGCAACGAACAGCAGCGTTCCGGAGATTACTCTGAAATCGCCGGCTACTACAGGCCGGGTCACGCAGATTACACCTACGACGTCAAATACGGTTTCAGAGACTACCGCGGAGGAGGACGCGCCTCCGGAAGAGAAACCATTGGCCGGGTGGCGGCAGGAGCAGTGGCAAAAAAGCTTTTGGAGGGCCTTGGGATCAAGGTGCTGGCCTACGCCAGCTCCATCGCCGACATTCAGATGGAAAGCTTTGACGAGACGGAGATTGAAAACAATCCCTTTCGCATACCGGACAGTGCTGCCGCTGAAAAAATCGCGGCCCTGGTCAACACCTGTATGGCGGAGCATGACTCCTCAGGGGGAATAGTAGAATGCCGTATCACAGGAGTTCCCGCGGGACTCGGCGATCCGGTCTTTGAAAAGCTGGATGCCAATCTGGCCAAAGCAGTTATGTCCATAGGCGCCGTAAAAGGTGTGGAAATAGGGGATGGATTTGCAGCGGCAAAAGCCCGGGGCTTTGCAAACAACGATTCCTTCTGTATGGAAAATGGCATGATTTCAAAAAAAACCAACCACGCCGGGGGAATTCTGGGAGGAATCAGCGATGGGGACACCATCCTTCTCAGGGCAGCCTTTAAGCCCACCCCCTCCATCCTGCGCACCCAGCAGACTGTCAGCAAAAACGGCCAGGAGATTGATGTGCAGATCCGGGGCCGCCATGACCCTTTGATCGTTCCGAGAGCAGTACCTGTGGTGGAGGCCATGTGCGCCCTGGTGCTGGCGGATGCACTGCTTTCAAATATGACCGCCCGTTTTGACAATATAGTAAAATTTTACAGTTAAAACAAATGCAAGCTGCCCTGTCGGGCAGCTTGCTGTTTACTGCATGTCAATATATAAAAGTATATAGTCTCCCAGACTCTGGCAGATCAGTGATCCGGATGCATAATTCCCAAAAAAAGAGACATCCGGCTCAAATCCATAGCAGCAGTACTCTCCTCTTCTTATTCCTTCTGAAAAATCCGCATCAAAACTGTTTTCCAGCTGCTCCTGGCTTGTCTGCAGCTCCTTCACATTTCCAAAGTAAAACATGGACGCGTCTGATGCTTCGGGGATCTCCTCCATTCCGTGAATACTCTGAACCAGATCTGTCCACACGTGATTTTGGCTGATAAACGCATCATTCACGCAAAAATACAGATGGCACCAGCTGCCGTACTCAACGCTGGTGGTGGCGTCATTCCAGGTTGTATCCACATGATACCACTGATTTTCAAGCCGAATCATGTTCCAGGCATGGGAAAGCACCTCTTCACCATTATCGGCCGTTCCTCCTACTGTGATACAGGGTATCCCCATCAGATCCATACACAGCTTATAGGCATATGCATAGCCCTGGCATACCGCCATATGCTCAACCAATGCCCCATAAGCACTGTAGGGCTCCTGGGCAAATCCATAGACGGTGGTGGCAGTCAGATAGTCATGAACAAACAATGCCCTGTCATAATCTGAAAGCCCCTGACACTGATCAATGATCTGTTCCGCAATACTTAACACCTGCATCTGCTTCTCATCCAGGGAAGAATAATCCCCCGTAAGATACGCAAGCTCATATGCGTAGTTAGCATCTTCCTCCGTCAAAAAAAGGCTCGGCAGATTTTCCGGCTCTGAGACATTGACTTTTGTCTCCATCTGGGAAGCATCAAAGGGTACCAGGGTGGTCTCGTCTGCTGCGGGTCCGCTTCCGATATCTTCAGCATGCGACCCGTCCGGAGCCTCGGATACTTCAATCTCCTGCACCGTCGGAAGGTTTTTCTCGTCATTCGGCAGGGAAGGAACCGGCTTTGGATAGATCAGCGAACAGCCGGAAAGCGCCAGCAAAACAACACCCAGCACACAAATATTTTTTTTATTTTTCAAGAATTGCCTCCAGACTATCTGACCCTTTCAGGAAATCCCACCTTTTTCTGAACCTTGCGAAGCGTTTTGTTTGCATAGTAGTTCGCCTTCTCAGCATTTTCCTTGATGATACCATCCACATAGGCCTTGTCCTTTGTCAGTTCAGCAAAACGCTCCTGAATGGGCCTTAAGCGGGCAACAACTGCCTCGCCCACAGCAGACTTGAAGTCGCCGTAGCCTTTACCGTCAAATTCCTTCTCCACAGCCTCCGGCAAAAGTCCCGTACAGGCACAGTAAATGTCGATCAGATTCTTAATACCAGGCTGCTCATCACTGTAGCGCACCACGCCAACACTGTCTGTGACTGCACGCTTAAATTTTCGCATGATCGCATCCGGGGCGTCCAGCACATAAATGCTGGCATTTTCATTTTCATCGGATTTCGACATCTTTTTTGAAGGCTCCTGAAGGCTCATGATCTTGGCGCCGCTCTTAGCAATATACCCCTCAGGAATGGTAAACACATCCCCGTAAATATTATTAAAGCGGATGGCAACATCTCTTGCAAGCTCCAGATGCTGCTTCTGATCCACCCCTACCGGCACAAGATCACTCTGGTATAAAAGAATATCCGCCGCCATCAGAACCGGATATGTGAACAGACCTGCATTGATATTATCCGCATGTTTTGCAGCCTTATCCTTAAACTGGGTCATCCGGCTCAATTCACCCATGTAGGTAAAACAGCCCAAAATCCAGGACAGCTCCGCATGCGCGGGCACATGGGACTGATAATAAATACAGCATTTTTTCGGGTCAAGGCCGGCGGCAATATAAAGCTGCAGAACCTTTCTAGCGTTAGCCCTGAGCGTGGCAGGATCCTGGCGAATGGTGATTGCATGCTCATCCACCACGCAATAAAAACAGTTATATGAATCAGCAAGTGACACCCAATTATTCAGTGCCCCGAGATAGTTTCCAAGTGTAAGATTTCCTGTAGCCTGCATACCGCTGAAGATCGTTTGTTTTCCGTCAAGCATGATTTTGTCCTCCTTTATACGGCATCAAATGATACCCCATCCTCTGTACCGAAAAGAATAGCACGAAAAAAAGCCCTTGTCAATCATCGCCGGGCATGGAAACGAAAACCAAAAATCCGGCCGGAAGGAGACAGACCCAGGGATGCGGCCCATATGAGCAGGGCGGAAACAAGAAGCTGGGCTGCCAGACTGAACTCCAGAAAATGCCTTTCCAGAAATCCGGACTGATCCATTCCTATTTGTCCCATCAGTCCCGCCACAATCCCAAACTCTCCCATCTGTTCATAGATAAATACGAGAAAGGTTACAGTGGGATTCAGCAGCAAAATATGGGACATGAAGCCTGTCCCACCACCGATGACGGGAAACAGAAGGTATGCCGCAAAGATTGTTCCAAAGGTGATGCAAAGTATCACTGCATAGGAGCATATCAATGAAAAGGTCATGGTTTTCGCATAGGCGGAAAACACCAGGCAGACGGAGCCCACATAGGCAGCCATCACCAGAAGCACTAAAAACAGTCTGATCAGACCCAGAAATCGGATTCCGCCGTATATGAAAACCAAGGACAGCACCGGCAGCGTGGAAAAAAGCAGCGTCATAATGATGCTGAGAGCCGCCAGCAGCTTTCCAAAAATTATGGAAATCTCCGGCATACCAGTGGTAAGCAATATATCCAGCGTGCCTCGTTCTCTCTCTCCGCTTATGGATCCCGCAGTGAGAACAGGCATCATCACCACCATCAGCCCCCATTCCACACATGCAATAAGCTGATAGAGTCTGAGAACCGCACTGTAATCCATGCGGCTGCCGGAGCCAGTCTCCTCCATAGCCGCGTTCAGCAGAAAAACACCCACAGCAGCCAGCAGCAGATTAAACAGAAATATACTTAAAAGCATTCGGGGCGCCCGCATACTGCGGGTCACCTCCCGAACATATACAGGATTCTTCACAACTTCTCCTCCTGATTAAGACGAATAAACAACTCCTCCAACCGTATCTTTTCTCTTCCGAAAAAAAACGTTGCAATCTGTTCTCTGAGCAAAAGCTCAAGAATCTCCCTGTCTCTGTCCTGCCCGGGCACCATCGTTACCATAAGGCTGAGCCCATCGATGGCAATGCTTTTCACATAGGAAAGAGGACGGAGAAGAGACGCGGCCCGCCTGGCCTGATATCTGTCCGGCAGACGAATAAGCAGCGGATTATTTCGCTGGGCATCCTCCATAAGCTTCTCCAGCATCTCTTTTCTGCGCAGTCTTCCCCCTTTCATAAATCCCACGCTGGTACAGATACCCTCCAGCTGCGAAAGGTTGTGAGAGCTGATCAGCACAGATTTTCCCCTCTCGGACAGGGAACGCATCAGACTGCCGAAATCATTCTGTCCCTGCGGATCCAGACAATTCAGCGGCTCATCCAGAAGAAGCAGCATCGGGTCATGGAGCAGACATCTGGCAATGGAAAACCGTTGTTTCATTCCGGCAGACATGCGGCTTAAATATTGTTCCCCAGCTTCATTCAGCATAAAATAGTCCATAAGGGATTCTATACGTCTTCTTGCCCGCAGGCCAGTCAGTCCGCAGGCAGCGCCATAATATTCCAGATATTCCCGTCCTCTCATGGAATCGTAAATTCCAAACTGCTCCGGCGCATATCCAATCAGCTGCTTTGCTCTGCGAGACTCCTTGATCATACTTCTGTCCCCTACCAGCACATCCCCCTGGTCAGGCATCAGAAGCCCTGCCAATATTCTCATCAAGGTAGTTTTACCCGCTCCATTTTCACCGGAAAGAGCAAGGATTTCACCGGGCAAAAGTCCAAAGCTGACATCCTCTAAGATCCGTTGCTCTCCATACCCCTTGCTGATATGATTCACCAAGAGATTATACCGCACATCCATATCAGCCTCCATCCACGCTCATTACAGGCGCCACCACCAATGTCACACCGGACACATCCCAGTCGGCTTCATCCTGAATAAAGCCTGTATCCTCATCTGCTAGGATGCCCACAAACCACAAATTGTCCGGTTCCTTCAGGTTTGAGAGGACGCCCCTCAATGCCGCGCTGGAAAACTCATCCAGAGAAAAAGGCTGATTATCCGAGACCTCCAGGTATTCTTTCCAGGCCCCCAGCTCCGTCACCTGATTCCCGCAAACCAGCACGCCCCCACGAAATTCCAGCCCGGTTGTATTGTACAGCCTTCCCTCCGCCACGCCAAAAGCAAAGGATATCTGCCCGCTGATGCCCCTGTCCAGCTCACGCTGCTGATCCGTTGACAGCATGAAATACATAGGGGTCACGGCAATGCTGTCTCCCATGAGAAGCTGTGTGGAGGCGTCATCACTGCGCAGCTGATAGCGGAAATGATCATAGATCCTTACACTGCCCTCCTGATGTACATTTTCAAATGCCAGACAGATGGCCTGATAAGCTGCATCGAAGTCGGCGGATATCTCCTGCCGGTAAGGTATCTGCACGCTGATATAAATGTCATCGTTTACAGCATCCCCTGCGTAATCCAAAACACGCACATAGCTGATAGCCGGCGCCGTCAGCCTGGTTTTTGCTCCCAGCACAAAGATCACGCCGGAAAAAAGCAGGGACAAGCCAACAAGCATCTCCCGAAGATAGTGCATCCTGTCCTTTTTCTTCAAGAAAAGAAACAGCAGAGGTATTGCGGCAAATATATAGATCAGCAGAATGGCCAGATATATCTCAAAGACAGGCCGGCTGCCGGCATAGCTGCTCTGCTCAAACAATACATCCCGGCACCATCTGTACCGGTTATAACCAATGGCGGAGTGAAGAGGATGATCCTGATTTGCATTTGCTCCGATTGCCCTCAGGAGCAAATGCATGATATTCTCTAAGGTCTGGCTGTCAGTATCAGACCCTTGAAACAGATCTGCTCCTGTGCCTGACAGGGAACCTGCCAGATACTGTATACGCCAGAAGCCCACCGGCTCCTCCTCCGAAAAAACCGTTATCCGTTCCTCTGTTTCGGGCTCCGGAAATCCTGCGCTTTCGTGATGCGCAAGAAAATCGCCTGGATCTGACATGCCGGAAAACAGCAGACATCCCCCCTGACGCAGCCATTTTCCAAGGGCAACCATCTGCGCAGAGGAAAATTCCTCAAGAATGCTCTCCTCCGCCACAAGCAGGTCCACCATATCCAGCTCATGATAATTTTCGGGGAAATCCTCCCGTGTTATCCACGTGGTTCTAAGCCTGTACCCTTCCAGGGCGGAAAAGGTTCTTCCCTCCAGATAGGACACCCCCTCCTCCCGGCCCACTGCGGCCACCGTTATATATGTCACAGACTCTCGGGATCCAATATGGATATCCTGCTCATAGACCAGTTCTCCATTCTGCCCGGTTATGCTTACTCTCAGAAGAGCTGCGTTTTTGGCCAGCGGAACGCAGAAGCTCAGTTCGCCATCCTGCCCCCGCTTCAGAGACAGGGCGCTGGAAAAAAGGGCATAATCGCTGCCATCCACAGGCGCTGCCACAGATACCATCCCCTGAAAATCCTCCGTTACATTTGTGAAGGAAAGGCGTATGGGAAGGCTGCAGTTTTCCTGAACCATGGAATCATAGCCGTATGCGACATCCACCAGAAAATAATCTGTATACTCCGGGGACGCGTCTGCCTCCATACGAGAAAAGGCCCGCGGGAAGTATAAAAGAATTGCCAGAAGGCAAAATCCTGCCAGAAGCCCTTTAAGCACAGCGCTTCTCCTACTCAATCTCATAATCAAAGCCTTCCCCATCCAATGTTTTAAACTGCTCCTTGCTGATATCAAAATCTGACGGCAGCTTTACTGTAAAAACCGTTCCCCGGATGTCGCTGGCGCATTCCACCGTACCTCCGTGAAGATCCACGATATTCTTAACAATAGCCAGTCCCAGACCTGTTCCGCCTGTACTGGAGGACCGGGACTGCTCTACCCTGTAAAACTTATTAAACAGCAGCGGAATCTCATTTTCCGGTATCACAACGCCAAAGTTTGTGACAGTGATAGTGATGACAGGCTCCTCATAGGTGAGCCTGACCAAGATCACCTTTCCGTCGCGTCCATACTTGACCGCATTGTTCAAAAGATTGTCAAACAGACGAGCCAGAAGCTTTCCATCACCATTCATGATCAAGCTATCGACCTGCGTCGTAAGCTCGCATTCCATGTCATTTTTTTCAAGCACAGGATAGAATTCATCAATAAGCTGCTCTAAAAGCCGGACGATATCTACCCGGCCAATTGACACGGCAATCTTTCCATAGCTGAGCTTTGTAAAACCAAAGAGTTCTTCTATCAATCGCTGAAGATGACGGGCCTTATTGCAGGCAATTCCGATATATTTTTGTCTGGTGGCCTCATCGATGTCCCGCCCGGACTCCAGAAGCTCCAGATATCCCAAAATGGTAGTCAGCGGCGTTCTCAGATCATGGGCCACATTCGTGATCAGCTCATTTTTGCTCTTCTCTGTGGACCGCTCCTTAGCGATAAGGGTCTGTATGTCATCCGCCATGGTGTTCAGAGATGCCGCCAGCTGCGCCAACTCATCATCCCCCTCTATGGGAACCTCCGCAGCAAGATTCCCCTTGGAGATCTCATTCATGGCATGGGCAATCTGTTTCAGGTACACAACCTGTCTGTTTTGAAGCAGCAAAAAGCTCAGAGCAAAAATGACAATACAAAGGCAGCCTGTGACCAATGTGATGTATTTTGACAAAACAGTGGCACTGTAATATATATTCATATACTGTCCCAATCCTGCCAGTGTGCCCCGCAGAAAGCTCAGGTTCTCCACAATCAAAAGAAGGAACAACAGCGTTATGCCTGCTGCAAAGGCAAGATTCAGAAGCGTGGTTCCCCTGTAGCTTCTCTTTAAATCCTCTCTCATACTATCCCTCTATCTTGTAGCCCACACCCCATACAGTGGTAATAATCCTGTTCTGACGCTCATCCTCGCGAAGCTTTGCCCGAAGTCTTCTGATATGTACCATCACCGTGTTGTTTGCCTCGTATGCCTTCTCATGCCACACAGCCTCAAAGATATCGTCTGTTCCAAAAACCTTTCCGGGATTCGCAGCCAGAAGATATAAAATTTCAAACTCTATTGGCGTCAGCTTGATCTCCTCGTCATAGACCCATACCCGGTGGCTCTTTTTATTGATCAGAAGCCCCCCTACAGCTACCTCATCCATCTGTGAAACATCCGCGGAGGCTGAAGGATTCAGCTGCGTGTAACGCCGGATCTGAGATTTTACTCTGGCTGTCAACTCCAAAGGGCTGAAGGGCTTTGTAACATAATCGTCAGCGCCTGTACCCAGCCCTGTAATCTTGTCAAGCTCTGTGGATTTCGCACTGATCATGATAATGGGGATATTATTTTTTTCCCGAATTTTTTTACACATGTCCAGTCCATTCATACCTGGCATCATAATATCCAGAAGAACCAGCTTCACATCCTCCTTTTCCAGGAGCTTCAGACCCTCGGCAGCATTATAAGCCTTTAATACCTGATATCCGCTGCCCACCAGATATATCTCCACCAGATCAGCGATTTCCTTCTCATCGTCCACCACCAGTATTTTTTCGTTTGCCATTTTCAATCCTCCGCTCAATACTAAAAATTTCCCGTGTTTAGTATAGCATATCCACTTTTCCATAACAAGCGGAGAAATGAAATGATACCGGGGGCAATAGAGCACGTGAAGCCTGAAGAAATCCCTAGATACCATGTGGTCAAAGAGGTTTGACGCCTGATATCGAGGATTGTAAAAAATGTTCAAAAAAAGTTCATAATTCCCACATGATGTGTTCAATATTACCCTGTACTATCATATACAGAAGTTAAGAAAAGCCAATTAGCAAATGACGATTATTTTTTTTCATAATGGGCTGCCGGACTCGCTCCGGTGGCCTCTCCTCCTTTTTATAAACACCCTCAGGGGCCAAAAAAGCAAAAAACTAATATTAAGATATAAAGAAAAGGCAGCCCGGGGCTGCCTTTTCTTTATATCTTAGAGGATTACCTTACCACCTGCACTTTACTGGATTCCTGTAACAGTGTAATCCTTTGCCTCCACTGCCTGCTTTAGCACCGCGTCCTCTACCGCAGCTGCCAGGGTTACTACTGCTGTTCCCTTTTCATGGCTTACAACCGCCTCTTCCACGCCGTCAACCGCTTCAAGAGCCTTTTTTACTGTGGCCTCACAGTGACCGCACATCATTCCTTCAATTTTCAGTGTCTTTTCCATCTTTTTTTGATTTCCCTTTCTTTTTATTTTTATTTTTTTATCCCTGGACGCATCGTGTATCTTCACGAAATTTAATCTCAGGGCATTTGTCACCACGCAAAAGCTTGACAGGCTCATGGCCGCCGCGGCAAACATGGGGTTTAACTGCCATTTAAACAGAGGAATCCACACGCCTGCCGCAAGGGGAATACCCACAGCATTATAGAAGAATGCCCAAAACAGGTTCTCATGAATATTCTTCAGCGTACGGCGGCTTAGCCTGATAGCAGCAGGCACATCCGAAAGATCACTCTTCATAAGAACCACATCCGCCGCATCAATGGCCACATCCGCTCCAGCTCCGATGGCTATTCCCATATCCGCCCGTGTCAGCGCCGGAGCGTCATTGATACCATCCCCCACCATGGCAACCCTGCCGCTCTTTTTAAGCTTCCGGATCACGCTTTCCTTGCCGTCAGGGAGAACACCGGCATAGACCTCATCGACCCCTGCCAGATCCCCGATGGCCTTTGCCGTCCGCTCGTTATCCCCTGTAAGCATCACAACCCGGATGCCCATATTTTTCAGCTCCCTGATGGCCTGGGGACTGTTCTTCTTTATACCATCCGCCACGGCAATGACGCCGAGAAGTTTGTTATCCTCCGCAAAATACAGGGGCGTTTTTCCAGCTTCCGCCAACACCTGCGCCATATGAACCGTTTCCTCAGGGATTGTACAATACTTTTCAATCAGCCCCCTGTTTCCTCCGTAAAGGCATTTTCCTCCAAGGGAAGCCTTCAGCCCGTTTCCGGGAAGAGCCTCAAAATCCTCCGTTTCCACAGTGAAAAAACCCTTCTCTTCTCCATACTCCACGATAGCCTTTGCCAGAGGATGCTCGCTTTTTAGCTCCAGGCTGTAGGCTTTTTGCGCCAGCTCCTCCTGGCTGATACCCGGGGCAGGAATGACATCCATCACCCGGGGGCGGCCCTCGGTGATGGTACCGGTTTTATCCAGCGCCACAATCTCGGTTTTTCCCGTTTCCTCCAGGGATACGGCTGTCTTAAACAGGATACCGTTTCTGGCTCCCACGCCATTACCCACCATGATGGCCACCGGAGTGGCAAGCCCCAAGGCACAGGGACAGCTGATCACCAGCACGGATATCCCCCGTGCCAGGGCAAATCCAATTCCCTGTCCTGCCATCAGCCACACAGCCATCGTAACCAGGGCAATGCCTATCACTATCGGAACAAAAACCCCTGAAACCCGATCCGCAGCCTTGGCGATGGGCGCCTTGGTGGCAGCCGCATCGCTGACCATGCGGATGATCTGGGACAGGGTGGTATCTTCTCCCACACGGGTAGCCTGACAGCGTATGAAGCCGGACTGGTTGATGGTTGCGGCGCTTACATTGTCACCGGGAGCTTTATCCACCGGAATACTCTCACCGGTAAGGGCTGACTCGTTGACGGCAGTGCTGCCCTCTAGAATCACCCCATCTACAGGAATGCTTTCCCCAGGGCGAACCACAAAGACATCATTTTTCATGACGCTACCCACAGGAACCTCACTTTGAACGCCATCACGCTCCACCACAGCCCTCTGGGGCGTCAGCCTCATGAGACTCTTCAGCGCATCCGTGGTCCGCCCCTTGGAGCGGGCCTCCAGCATTTTTCCCACAGTGATGAGGGTCAGGATCATGGCGGCAGATTCAAAGTAAAATTCATCCATATACCTCATCACGCCCTCCATGTCCATGCGCAGCTGCGCATCTGTCATGGCGAAGAGCGCGTAAGTGCTGTATACAAATGCCGCGGCAGAGCCCAGCGCCACAAGGGTATCCATATTCGGAGCCCGATGCCAAAGGCCCTTAAAGCCGCTGATAAAAAAGCCCTGGTTGATGACCATGATGATGATCGTGAGAAGCAGCTGTAAAATACCCACCGCCACATGATTCCCCTCAAACCAGGAAGGCAGGGGCCATCCCCACATCATATGCCCCATGGAAAAATACATCAGCACCAGCAAAAAAAACACAGAGGCAACGAGCCTTTTTAAAAGCTTTGGCGTCTCCCGGTCCTGGAGAGCATCCAAGTCATCTGTCTGTTTGCCTGATGAGACTCCCTCGCTTCCCTTCCTTGAAGCACCGTAGCCTGCGTCCGTCACAGCCCTGATGATCTCCGCCTCAGAGGCGGTACCCTCCACACCCATGGAGTTTGTAAGCAGGCTGACCGAACAGCTCTTCACCCCCGGCAAGGCGCTGACGGCCTTTTCCACCCGAGCGCTGCAGGCCGCGCAGCTCATACCCGTCACATGATATTGTTCCATATTCTTTACCTCACCAATCTACATAAATTTCTTCAGGAGCTCTACCAGCTCATCCACCGTCTCGTCCTTTCCCAGCCGGATATCCCGCACCACGCAGGAATGAATATGCTCCGACAACAGAACCCGGGCAAAGCTGTTAAGGGCCGAATTAGCGGCGGCAACCTGGGTGAGAATATCCGCGCAGTACGCATCCCGTTCCAGCATACCCTTTAATCCTCGAATCTGACCCTCTATCCGGTTCAAACGGTTTAACAGATCCTTATATTCCTTTTCAGGGCGTTCCGTTTTTTTACAGCAGCTCTCCTGTGCCGCTTTTTTTGTGTTCAAAATATCTTCATCCATATGATAGTATCCCCCTATCCGCAGTCATTATATACCCCCATGGGGTATATGTCAAGACTTTCTTTAAAAAAGACGGGCTGTCTGAAAAGGATAGACTGCTCCTTTTTGCTCACAGAAAATAAAAGAGTCTGGAATGGATTCTTCAAATACATTCCAGACTGCTTATTTATATGCTTCAGGAGTTTGTCCTTACCCCTCCGGCTGCTCCAGCTCCTTCTTTAAAATAGGCTTTTTATGGCGCTTCTGCTCATAGAGAAGCGTGTCCGCATGGCTTAAAAGCTCGCCGATCTCAACGGTATCCGTACACTGAAAGGGATATACTCCCACACTGGTATGAACCAGATAGGGCTTATCCCTGGTAAATTCCTCGTTGTACTCAGCGCAAACCCTCTCGATATGCTCCCTCAGCTCAGGGATGGTAATCTCCTCCTTCAGAAATGCGCATACTACAAACTCGTCCCCGCCAATACGTCCCACAATCTCTGTCTCTCCCAGAGCGCTCTTTAATATGGCTGCGGCGGAGCGTATGGCAAAATCTCCCTCCTCATGGCCGAAATGGTCATTGATCGTCTTCAGACTGTCCAGATCGGCAAAAACCATGATGGCCTTTGCATCGGCATTTTCCTCCTGCCGGAGTTTTTTTCGGACCTCCTCGTAGAAGCCCCGGCGGTTTAAACAGCCTGTAAGCTCGTCTGTCTTTGACAGATCACTGAGAAGCTGATTATTCTCACGGACTTCTATAAGACTCTGGCGAAGCTGCCGCTGCGTCACAGCCTGCTGCTTCATGAGAGTCAGAATCTTTAATGCGGCGCACAGCTGAACCGTCACAGACTGGATGTAGTGGAAGTATTCGTGCTCAATCTCACACATCAGCAGGCCATAATGCTCCTCATTTGAAAACAGGGGAGATACCACCAGCGTGTACTGTCTGTCCTTAGGAATATAGGGATTGGAAAAAAGCTCATCCGGCCGGAGCATCTGCTTATCCTGGGGAAGCTGTATAGCCTCGGACTGATTATGGTAGGCCTTCAGGTAAAGCGTGTCCGGAAGCTTCCATCTGTCGTTCTTCCGGTTTATAACGGCGGGCTCATAGGCAATCAGATAGCTTGCGGTCATGTGCAGACGCTGCAGCTTGTCGATAACAGAAAAATAGCTCTGGTCATCATAAGAGTCAAATACCAGCATATCCCTGGTAATGGAATTGGTCTGCCAGGTCATAAAATAGTTGTCCGCCAGATTGTCCTTGCAGTATGCGCCATGGCGCTCCGCAATGATCCGGTATATCTGAATAAACACCTGGCTCAGCAGACTATAATCCTCGGGGTTCTTCATATGCGCCATAAATGTCTTATGGATATATTCCAGCACCGTATAAAAATTGTCCACGCTGATGTATGTAAAAAACTGAGCCGTAGCCATGGCATCGGTCATATTCAAAATATGTTCTCTTTTAGCGGCGTCATGGATACTGCCGGGTCTGACAAACGCACGCAGCTCCATGAGAAGCTGTACAAACTGCTCCTTTAAATATTCCGTTGTCTCGCTGTTTTGATAGCTGGAAAACAGGTAATCGCCGATCTCCCTTGCAAACTGTCCCGGGCTGTCGGCGATGCCCTCAAAGGAAATGGAGCGAAGTCTTGGATTGCCCTGACATCCGCAGGAATTTCTCAGAACCATATTGGAGGGAATCAGGGTATTGGTCAGCGTGCCGTTGGTCACATAATTCACCGCCTCGATCACAGCATTGTATCCAAGCTCCGCAGGGTCAGCCTTTACCGTGGTCAGATGGGGAACCAGCTCCCCGGCCACTGGGTCATCGTCAAAGCCTGTCACCAGAATATCCCTGCCCGGACGTATTCCCCTGGCTTCCATCACCTGATATCCTGCTATAGCCATCTGGTCGTTGGCAAACACGATGGCATCCAGATCTGGATTTCTGTCCAGAAGCTCCTCCACCTTTGGCCCCACGTACTTGGAAAAATTACCGTAAACCACACGGTTCTCATCATATTCTATATGATTCTTATCCAGCACGTCCCTGTAAACCTGAAGGCGCTCATTGGCATCGTCGCTGGTAAAGGGCCCGCTGACATAGCCAATCTTTTTACAGCCATGGACAGTGATCAGATGCTGGATCGCCTCCTCCATGCCGGTTCTGTTGTCCAGGGTAATACAGGGATAATTTTCGATCTGAGCGGTGATGGTAATCACCGGCGTGCTGCCAAACTGCTTTAAAAACTTGATTTTGTCCTCCCTGTCAAGATGACTCCCAATGGTTCCGATCAATACCAGAAGCACATCAAATTTATTGTAGCAGGGAATGTCAAAAACCGTGTTATACTGATACTCGTATTCCGTCCGCAGCTTGTCCGCATACGCTGCGTCAATGTAGCGTCCCGGAAAGATCACCAGATTCACATCCGCCTGTCTGGCTCCGATAATTGCTCCCTCGCAGACAGAAGTATCAAAATCCTCCTCCAGATGGCTGACCAGCAGACCAACCTGTATACGCCTGCGGTTTGACTTGCTATCATCCATTTTATACCCCCAAAAATGTTATCTGATAGAATGCTTATTTCCCGGCCCCATCCCCGCTGATGCTGCGAAGCTCATAGGGCGTGGTCTGATAAACGTAGAAATTGAGCCAGTTTGAATAGAGAAGCTGTCCCGTGGAACGCCATGTGACAATGGGGCGCTTCGTGGGATCATCCCCCGGGAAATAGTTTACGGGCACAAGCGGCTCCAATCCCTTTGCCAGGTCACGCTCATATTCCAGCTGAAGCGTATTGTAATCATACTCCGGGTGGCATGTGACAAAGAAATGTCTGCTGTCGGTGGTCTTGACTATGGCAACCCCCGCCTCCGGTGAGGTGGCCATGATCTCCAGCTCAGGCACCCCAAGAATCTGCTCCTCCAGGATCTCTGTAGCTCTGGAATGAGGAGCGTAGAATACATCGTCGAAGCCTCTGAAAAGGGGGGAGCCATGTTTTCTGATCACGTGGGGATATACGCCGGAAAGCTTGGGCAGCCGATCCCTCTTCTGAATCCCGTAAAAATAGTATAAGCCTGCATATGCAGCCCAGCAAATGTGCATGGTGGAGTGCACATGGGTCTTTCCCCACTCCATGATGGTGCAGAGCTCCTTCCAGTAATCCACCTTTTCAAAGGGAATAAAGTCCAGAGGCGCCCCGGTGATGATCATACCATCATAATTTCTGTCCTTGATCTCATCGAAGGTTTTATAGAACATATTCAAATGCCCCGCGTCCACATGGGTGGGGACATAGCTGGCAGTCTGCAAAAACTCTACCTCAATCTGCAGCGGCGTATTTGAGAGCTTCCGAAGAAGCTGCGTCTCAGTAACCTCCTTTGTGGGCATGAGATTTAAAATAAGCACGCTCAGAGGACGGATATCCTGGTGGAGCGCCCGATACTCCGTCATAACAAATATATTTTCACTTTCAAGTATCCCCTTTGCAGGTAATGCGTCAGGTATTTTAATTGGCATAATATAAAAGCCTCCATATAAAAATCATCTCTTTCTGTAACTATATCACGTTTTTCAATAACCTGCAAGAGCGATGCGATTTGAAATTCAATCTTCACAGCCTTTTGTCTTTTCCTTTTTCTCGTATATTTTTGCTTTTTATGTTCAAACTAGCATTGAAAAAATAAAGCCTTTCAAAAGGCATGTTTAAGGAGGAATTATGTGTAAAAAATGTAAATGCGGGATTTGTCTGGCACTTCTGGCCGCAGCTGGCGTAATCATATGGATGCTGTACCAGCGCATCAGCCAGTCAAAGGAGATCAGCCATGACGGCAGCACACTGGTCAAGGATATGAAGACTGTGTACTCTGGAACCAAATGCGTTTGCGATGACGCGAAGCAGATGGGAAAGGATATGATCAATGAAACCATGCAGATGAAGGATGAGCTTGCTAAGGAAGTAAAGGACGTAAAGAATGCCATCTGCGGCTGTGAGAAGAGCAATGATCACTGACGAAGAATTTAACCTGTATCTCCAGTTTGAACAAAACATTGCAATAAAGAAACAGACTGTGAAGCTTCGCGACGTTGCCGCCATATACTGCTCAGACGCCGCGAAGTCATCAAAAATCGATAATCTGATTATCGCGAAGCTCTCCAAAAAAGAACAGCAGAAGGTTCTGTCCGCACTGGAGATTGTAAAAATCATTGGCTCCCAATGCCCCAATGCTTCCGTCACGGTATTTGGAGAGGATGATTTTATACTGACTCTGTCATCAGGAAAGAACGCCTCCCTGCTTGGGGAGCTTGCCCGTACCGCCCTGGTATGTCTGATCGTATTCTTCGGCGCCGCCTTCTCTGTTGCAACCTTTAACAACGATGTGGATATATCACTTTTATTTGACCAGACTTTGGCGAGTCTCCACAGTCCCGGCGAGCTGCTGCCCTGGCTGCAGATCTCTTATTCCGCAGGTATTCCCCTGGGAATACTGATATTTTACAACCACATATTCAGGCGGAAAATGTATAATGATCCAACACCCCTGGAGGTAGAGATGCGTCTGTATGAGCAGGAGGTGAACACCGCCTCCATTCTGAATGAGAGCAGAAAGGAGGAGGAAGATGTTCATAAATAGACTGCTGCTTCTTTTGATTGGCCTGGCCGGCGGTATGATTACCTCCGCCGGCATCGTGTCGCTGATCAATGTAATAGGAATCATACCCCGACTGGCAGGTAAAACGCGCACCGCAAGCAGCATCCACATCTATGAGACCTGTATCATCCTCGGCGGAACAGTGGGCAATCTCCAATTTATGTACATGGACAGGATAAGCATAAATCCTGTCCTCATTATCTCCTACAGCATCCTGCTGTCCCTGTTTTCAGGTATATATTTAGGCTGCCTGATTATGGCTCTGGCGGAAACACTGCAGATTATGCCCATCTATATAAAGCGGGCAAAGCTTAAGCATGGTCTGGCGGTTATGATCATCTTCTTTGCCCTTGGAAAATGCGTCGGCTCCCTTTGGTATTTCCTGCATGTCTAGCTTTGACTCATCTGACGCATCCGGAGCAGAATCTTTTTTTCAAGTCTTGATACCTGAACCTGACTGATGCCAAGCCTTGAAGCGATCTCAGACTGGGTACACTCCTCAAAGTAACGCATACGGATCAGCTTCTGTTCATCTTCGGATAACGCCTCCAGAAGCTCCTCCACCAGCATGTGGTTTAAGAGCTTTTCGTGCTCGTCACGCTCATCCGTCAGCTTTTCCTCCAGTGAAATCTCTCCCCCATCTCCCTGATAGATGGTCTGGTGCAGGGATTCCACTTGGGCATTTGCCTCAATAGCCATAAATATCTCTTCCTGAGAAAGCTCTGTAGCTGCCGCCAGCTCCCCGATGGTGGCATCCCGCCCCAGGCTTTTTGACAGGTTCTCCCTTGCCTGGTAAAGCTTCCACCCGTTTTCCTTCAGGGAACGGCTGACCTTCACCATGCCGTCATCTCTCAGGAACCGTTTAATCTCCCCTGTAATCATGGGAACCGCATAGGTTGAAAACTGCAATCCAAGGCTCAGGTCAAATTTATCGATGGCCTTGATCAATCCCACGCTTCCAATCTGAAACAGATCCTCTGGCTCATATCCCCTGCCGTAAAACCTTTTTACAATACTCCAGACCAGACCCAGGTTTTCCTCCACCAGTGTATTTCGCGCCTGCTTATCTCCTTCGTGGGCTGCTGTAACCAGACTGGCAATGGATTCCATGGGCGCCTACCTTTCAGACAGCATTTTTTTCATCCAGACAGTGGTGCCCTCACCCGGCGCGGATGCAACCCGAAGCTCGCTCATAAACGCCTGCATAAGGGTAAAGCCCATACCGGAGCGCTCTCCGCTCGCATCACCGGAGTAAAAAGCCTCCATCGCTTTTGGCACATCCTCTATTCCGCATCCCTCATCCCTGATCCTGATTGTGACACAATCCTCGTAAAGAGCCAGCTCCATAAGAACCTGTCCCTGGCCGCATTCCTGATCTTTCACCCCGTATCCATGAATGATGCTGTTGGTTACCGCCTCGGAAATGGCGGTTTTGATATCCTCCAGCTCCTCCAGTGTGGGATCCGCCTGTACCAGGAATGCCGAAGCCACCATACGGGCAAGAGCCTCATTGCCCGAACGGCTGTCAAACGAAACGCTCATGCTGTTTTTCATATTCTCACTCATCTGCTTCCCCTTCCATCACGCCTCAATCTTTTCAGCACGCTCCACCACCTGGTATACACCGGACATGCGAAGCAGCCGTTCCACACGCCGGCTCTCACCGCTTACATAGACGGTTCCGCCCAGCGCCCGCATACGCCGGCACCTGCCAAGGATGACCCCTATCCCGGAGCTGTCGCAAAAGCTTGTCTGCTTAAAGTCAAACACCATATAGCGGATGGGCCTTTTTGCATATTCTGCAAGGAGCGCCTCCGTATCCTCTCTGATGGTTCTGCTGCTGTGGTTGTCCACCTCCTTTGGAAGATAAATCACAATGCAGTCCCCGTTCACCTCATATCTGACTGTATCTGCTTCCATCTCATCACCTCTGATTCAATTATAAAAACGAGCCTCTCATATATTTATTCATGAGAGGCTCAAAATATGCATATCTTTATTCAATTACGTCATTACCCGAGGATTCCGGCAGGGGACCGGGCATTTCGGCGGTGAGTCCCTCCAGCGCATCCCCTTCAGCAATTTCTGGCACAGTAAGGTCGCTGTGAATGCTTAACAGGCTGTTCAGACGCGCAGCCGAGTTCTGGGTCCAGGGATCATCCGGAAAATGGACGATTCCATACTGATAGTAATAGGCTCCCTGGGAAATATCCCCTGAAACCTCATGGGAAAGTCCTATATAATACAGAATCCTTGCATCCGCTCCATTAATCTGACAGGACAATTCAAACATGCGCAGCGCCCGCTGGTAATCCCCCGTGTCCGCATATTCTGTTCCGCGGTAGAAGCTTCTATTACCCATATTATCCTGATAATCGTTGCGCAGACGCTGATAGATACTCTGATACAGCTCGTCATCCACATCCGGATCTAAAAGAGCAATCTCCTCAATGATCGTTTCCACATCATTGTTTATATATGCCACAAGCACAGGCAGAAGCTCCTCATAGCTGAAAACATCCTCAGAAACCTCATCCCTGTTGTTTTCATCCTCGAGAATGGAAATCTGCTCCCTTAAACGATCCAGATCCGCCGAGTAGTCAACAATCTGCCCCTGAAGGGAACTGATGCTCCCCTCATAGCTTTCAAGAGCTGCGCGGTTTTTCTCCTGCTCCTGCACACGCACAGTGGGCACAACAATATAATATATCAGTCCGGCTCCAAGAATCAGGCCGATCATAATGTATAGCACATACATGAAATAGGAGCCATACTCCCTGCTGTTCTGTGGAATGATGACATCCCCTTCGGGAGGCGTCTCCACTGCATCCACCACGGCCTGACGGATGGAGCTGTCCTTTCCCACTGCCCGCCTCTCCTCAAGCGCCTTCATGTAGCGCCTGGTCGTGGGATCTCCCCGGTCGGTCTTGTTGCACTGGCGCAAAAGCTTCTGGGCACGGTTAAAGTACCCATCCTGCATATACAAAAGAGCCATCAGCTGCCTTGCCCGAAGGATCTGATAAGAGCGCCCCATCAGCTGCTTCATCTGTATAAGCGCCAGATCCCTGCTGTTCAGCTTTAAATAGATCAGGGCCTGATTGTACCGCTTAACGGAGCCGCTTATGGAGCTCATATCCTTTTCTATACGATGGAGATATTCGGACGCAGGATTATCCTCCATTTGAAAGTTTTCGCTCAAAACCCATTCCCGAACAGCCTCCGCAGGAGTTCCCAGCTCATAATATATGAGCCCAAGAAGATTCCTGGCCTGAATGTGCTCCTTATAAAGCTGCAGGCACTGGCGCAGGTAATTTTTAGCCCCGGTCAGGTCGCGCTGATTAGCCTTCTCCAGCCCCAGATTATACAGGTGGTTGGAACTATATATGATTTTTTTATACAAACGCACATCTGTACCGCATTTTAAGCATACATCCTGCCTGGTAAGCTGTGCCTGGCAATGAAAACATCTCACAGGGCTGCCTCCCGCACTATTCCTTCGCTGAAGCTTCCTCCAGCATCTGCTTCATAATATCCGTCAAATCCACCAGAGGCTCACCGTTAATTATATCCGCAGCGTCCTCCACCTCCGCAATCGGCTTGAATTTAGCCAGCTCTTCCTCAAAATTCAACATAAAACTACTCCCAATCCTGTCACTTTCCAGTCATTCCCAGCATACTGTGAATGGCATTCCGATATATTTCCTTTGCCAACTGATAGCAGCGATGATCTGTACGGGCAAGATTCTCCATCATCACCCCGCTGTTTATCTCCAATATTTTATACCCCTCAGAAGTTTTTATCACATCGACGGAAGCAAATCGCAGGCCGAAAAGCTCCACCGCCCTTGACGCGATGTTCCTTAAATCCTGCATGATATCCTGCTCTGTCACCAGCTCGGCCGCTGCCCCCTGTCCCAGATTGTGCTTCCACTCCAAAACAAGCTCCTGTCCCTGGGAAAGCACTGTATCTGCGCGCTGACCTCCACTCAGAAATTCCGGCAGACACCCCTGGGAGAAAAGCCCCTTCAGCTGACTGTCAGTGGCCCGTGCAATCTGTTCACCCAAAAGCTCCCTGACGGTATGGATACCGTCCCCTGTCACGTGAGGCCGGATTTTTGAGAACGCAAGCTTGATCTTCTTATCCAGGACAATCACCCGGTATTCCTTTTCAATGGGAATATAGGGACTTACTGCCAGGGAGGATGCAGTGGAAAATATCTCATGGCAGGCCTGCTCCAGCTCCTGCCTGGTCCGCACCCTGAATACCAGCCGGCCGCCCGTTCCCTGGTTATCCTTAACCACCAGATCCTTATAATCTGAAAAGATTTTCTCTATAAATTCCCAACCGCTGTCAAGACTGCAAAATTCAGGATGCGCAGGACTCATCACGCACCAGTGGGGCACATGGGCCAGCTTTGCGGCAGTCATCATCTCGCTGGCAGCAGCCTTATCTCTTAATATGGCCGCAACCGCGGCATTATCCAGTCCAAACTGGTATCCGTAGATAAAATTATGCGTCTCACCCTTTCTAAGGCAAAAAGCCCAGTCGTCAAATGATGTGAGGCTTATACCATCTTCCCGGCATATTTCCCTGATAATTTTAACAAATGCAGTTTCCCAGTTTGCCATGCTCCTTTGTTTCCCCCAGCATTACAAAAGTATGACCCATATTCTTTGCATCTTTCACAAAAATGAGTTACGGACAGTGTAGCATTCATTCCTAATCATGTCAATGTGTAAAGACAGCGCCATGCAGAACTTGCTTTGCATGGCGCTGCCAGTCAGTTTAACGGTTTTGCACTGCTATCTGTCATAGTCATATTTTCCGCCGATAAACAGATGAGAGGACATAGGGCCTACCTGGATCTTAAGATAGCCATCGCTTACATCCATCAAGAGACGCCCCACATTGTAGCCCGTCTCCCAGGTACACAGGACACGCTTCAAAACGCCCTTGCCATCCGCAACCCCCAGCTGCCATACCGGAACAACCACCGAGCGGGTCTCATCCTTGTTATTGACCACAACCACAGCCTGGTTCTCCTCATCAAAACGGCCGTATATCAACAGATGATCTGCTCCCGTCAGGATTTTCAGGGAGCCTGTTCTAAGACAGGATACCCGCTTGTGGATTGCAATCGCATATTTATGAAACTCTATAAGCTCCAGATTTTCATGGCCCCAGGGATAGGTTCTTCGATTGTCCGGGTCTGTCCAGCCTACAACCCCCGCCTCATCTCCGTAATAAATTGTAGGAGCCCCAGGCCATGTCATCTGCATAACCACAGCGGTCTTTAAGATGCTGTACTTGACGCCTCTTCCCGCCGCGTCTGAGCCTCTGGTAGAGAGACGTCCCACTGTAGAATTGGTTCTCGTCAGAAATCTGGAATGATCATGATTTGACAGCTCGTTCATAGCGGACTGAAGCGACGGAAGCTGAAACTTACTCATGTTATGCATGATGTTGCGCACAAACCAGTCTCCATTGCCCAAGCGCCCGCTGTCATATTCATCGCTGTGCTTCTCCAGACCTGTGAGAAACCAGGTGACAGGCTCCATAAAAGCATCATAATTCATCACCGTATCCCACTGATCCCCTCTGAGCCAGGCGGATGGGTCCCCATAGTGTTCTGCCAGAACAATGGCATTGGGATTTGCTTCCTTTACCGCAGCCCTGAAATCTCTCCAAAACTTATGGTTAAAGGCCTCGGAATGACCAAGATCCGCCGCCACATCCAGGCGCCACCCATCCACATTAAAAGGGGGAGACACCCACTTTTTTCCAATGCGCATAATATCATCATAGAGTGTGGGAGAAGCCTCGTAATTAAGCTTTGGAAGCGTATTATGTCCCCACCAGCCGTCGTAGCTTTCATTATAGGGCCATTCGTCATCCTTGAAATAAAAATAACTGTGGTAGGAACTGTGTTTGCTCACAAAAGCGCCCTCACGGTAGCCCTTCTGGCCCTCATAAATCTGCTCACGGTCAAGCCAGCGGTTAAAGGAGCCGCAGTGGTTAAACACACCGTCCAGGATCACCTTCATCCCCCGTCTGTGGATTTCCTCCACAAGCTGTATAAAATACTGATTGCTTGCCTCCAGATTCTTTTTATTGGTAGTTCTTGTTATATATTTTTTTGCCCTCTTGTTTTCCTTGTCATTCTCTTCAAGAAGGGTGTCGTCATCCTCCACAATAACGCCGAAATGGGGATCAATGTAGTCGTAGTCCTGACTGTCATATTTGTGGTTTGAGGGAGAGACAAACAGCGGATTGAAATAGATCACCTCCACCCCAAGAGACTGCAGATAATCCAGCTTGTCCCAAACCCCTTTCAGATCGCCGCCGTAAAAACAGCGCACATCAAATTCCTTAGGCGTCTCATCCCAGTTTTTAATCTGCACAGTGTGCCCATTGATATAATAATACTCATCATCCACCACATCATTTGAGGCATCCCCATTTTTAAAACGATCCACAAAAATCTGGTAGATCACTGCGCCCTTTGCCCAGTCCGGGGTTTTAAACCCCGGCGTCACATGAAAATTGTAATATTCATTTTCCGACTCTACACATCCCAGCTTGTTGTAGAATAACGTCTCTTTGTATCCCACAATCTCAAAATCATATGAGATCATATGGTCGGGCATCACAAAGCTGGTCTCATAATATTTAAAATCTCCCGAGGTACGGACATACAGCATTTCCTGCTCTTTTCCGTCAAGCAGCAGAAATACTCTTGCACGATCCCGTTTAAGCATGCGAAAACGAACTGTAACGGTATCTCCGGTCTCCGGCTCTACAGGAGTCCGAAACATCTTTGTTTCATCTGAAAAAAGGGCACTTCTGCCGATCATTTGCCTGGGGTTTGCCATATATATACTTTTCTCCCAATATTATGATGTTGGGGTCAAAAAGTATTTTGACCCCTGATATCACGGATCGCTCCGTGCTAAAGCACTCTCGCAATCCTAAAACAGCTCAAATTCGCTCATTTTTCTACGAAAAATGGCTGCTTTTCGCTGTTTTGCGGGTCTCAAGGTCATGCATTACCATGCCAGCATGGTAATGCATGACCTTTTGATCCTGATATCATATTATTTAAGGCTGAAAATGGGCGCACTACAGCCTTCTGTATTTACGCAATTTACAGCATCATGCCGACTGGTATTACATTTTTTTACAAAAGCACCGGCTCATTCACCCCCCGGAACCTCCGACTCATAAAAACATGACAAAAATCATCCGCCCAGGGGCAGCCTAATCTTCGCCATGTCTTACAAACATCTACTCTATTTAATTTTATAATGCTGGGGCCACATGCCTTTGCCCCATGATACCAACGGATTTCACCGCATTTTCATGCGGGCATGAATACCACGACCCTTTCATCCTGATATCATTTTATAATATTTTTATTTTTTTTACAAGTTGTTTTTCCTGCAATTTTTCGTATTTTTCGATTTTTTTACGTATTTCCCCTGAAAGTCCCGCCGCCGGATAGGCGGCATCAATTCAGGTATGCCAAGTGCGCCCGCCAGACTTTCAGGGTACGGTGATAGGTCCGGCCACCGGGCGCATGAAGGTTTCCTCTACTATTCCACACTTTTTAATGATTCCACCATATTGATTTTCTTCAGTTGGAAATACATGATGAAGTTCACAAAGGCAGAGAACAGCGCAGTAAACAATATGCTGATAATATAGCTGCTTACGGATATATTTCTCCCAAACATCATCATCTCCACTTCCACAGTGGTTATAACATACATGTGCAGAGCCTTTCCAAGGAAACATCCCAGTATGCATCCAAATATTGTCAGCCAGATATTGTCCCGGTAAACATAGGCCGCAACCTCCCCGTGGTAAAAGCCCAAGACCTTAATGGTGGCCAGCTCCCTGCGCCTTTCGGAAATATTGATATTATTCAGGTTATACAGCACTACAAAGGCCAGAAGCGCAGCGGAAACAATCAGAACCCAGGTCACCACATCCAGACTGCTGAGCATATCTTCCAGGCTCTGGTCCAGGGCAGACACCAGCGTAACCCCGCTCACCGCAGAATGCTCCATCAGAAACAGGGACAATTCCTCCTCAAAGGTCTCATCTCTGGTTTCATTGTTCATAAAGACCATGTTAACAGCGGGGTCCTTCCCAAAAAGCTCCTGGTAAACCTCCCTGCTCATAAGGATATAATGGCTCACATAGTTTTCAAATATACATGAAACCTCTACGGCAGCCTCATCATTTTCCCCGCTGCGAAGGGTGAGCAGATCGCCCACAGAAACCCCCAGCTTTGACGCCGCTTTTTCCGAGAGAGCAACGCCATTTTCCGGAAATTCATATTCCTGACGGGAAACGCGGTCTCTTAGGGATATATACTGGTCTATTCCTTCTGTTTCCAGAGGTACATAGAGATTCAGATTCTTAGTATTTTCTCCAAAAACGCCGTCTATCGTTTCCGTGTGCAGCTCCAAATATTCTGTGATGCCCTGGTAGACATCCAGATCTTTAAATAACTCCTGCTTCTCCTCCTGGGCGGCATCTGCGGAAAGGCTGACTGACACGTCGTATGTAAAAATCTGCCTGTACTGGTATTTTGCTATGGTGAGTATGGAATCTCTAAGTCCAAATCCCACCAAAAGCAGCGCCATACAGCCGCCAATACCAAATACCGTCATGAACAGACGCTTCTTATACCGGAAGAGATTTCGCATGGAAGCCTTGGCGGTAAAGCTTAAATGCTTCCACAAGATCGTTACATGCTCCAAGAAAATGCGTTTTCCTGCTTTCGGCGCCGGAGGGCGCATCAGTGCTGCCGGCTTATCAGCGGTGGATTTAAGACAGGCCGCAAGGGTTGCCAGAAAGATACAGCCTACCGCCGCCAATCCTGCGATGACGGCCAGATCCCACTGGAAGGGCTGATAGTAGCCTGGAATATCAACAAACAAAATGCCGTAGGCGTTCATAATCACAAAGGGGAATACCGCCTCTCCAAAGGCATTGCCCAAAATACTGCCTAACACGGCCGCAACAAGGGTATATATGAGATATTTCCCCGCTATAGCCATATTGGAATATCCCAGAGACTTCAGCGTACCGATCTGGGAACGCTCATCCTCCACCATACGGGTCATGGTCGTAAGGGCAACCAGCGCCGCCACAAGGAAAAAGATCAGCGGAAAGACCTGGCCAATTTTGCCTATGGCATCTGCATCCTGTCTATATTCTATATAGGAGGCAACAGAATCCCCCCGCCCCAGCACATACCATGTTGGAAGGGAAAGCTCTGATAGCTCCTGATCCAGCTCCTTTTCAAATTCCTCATTAAAGGTTTTATCAAATTCCTCCTGAAAAAGGTCTAAATATTGGTTCTCAAAGGTCTGCTGGAACTGATCGTCAAATTCCTGCTGATAGTCCGAGGCAAAGATCTTATCAAATTCCTCATTGAAGGTATCCAGGTACTCTTCCTCAAAGGTTTCTTCAAATCCCTCCTCAAACTGGGGCAGATACTCCTCCTCAAAGGTTTTCTCAAACTGATACTCCACCAGCGGCGCATACTGAGTATCAAAGGTTTCCTCAAACTGTTCGTTGATACTGTCAAGATACTGTTCATTGAAAGCATCCTCAAATTCTGCGTCAAACTGGGGCTGGTACTCCTGCTGGAAGGTTTTCTCAAACTCCTCATCAAACTGAGCCCCGTATTCCTCCCGAAGGGCGTCCTCAAACTGCAGGTCAAAAAGCGCTTTATACACACTGTCAAACTGCTGGTTAAAATATTCATCGTACAGAGCCGTTACCTGCGGAGTAATCTCTTCCAGAATCTGCTCCGAAAGAGCTGCCTGGTCTATTTCAGAAATTTCCTGATCCGCCACAAGACTGCGGATCTCACGAAGCACCAGCAGATATATGGCGTCTGTGTCCGGCAAGGTAACGCCTCCTTCTTCCGGCAGGTCCAGCTCAGGCAGGGTAACATCTCCCTCTTCCGGCAGCTCCAGGTTCTCCAGGGCGTCCAGAAGCTCCTGGAAGGTACCAGGAACCTGATCCAGCTGTTCCAGCAGCTCCCTGATCCGGGCATTGCTGGCATCGCAGTATGCGGCCACCACCTGGTCTATAATTTCTGCCACTTGATTATTGACTTCCTCAAGACCCTGGGCATATGCCTGGCTGCGCACCTCTGCCAGGGCGGGCTCATAGGCTTCTGAAAGCACCTGTTCCCAGGCTGCGGATTTCGCCTCCGCTTTCACCTGTTCAAGAGCCTCGTCGTAGGCCTGCTGGTAGGCTGTCTGAACTGCCTCCTCCCTGGCTGTCTCCTTCGCCGTGGCAAGAGCCTCCTCCAGTGCCTCCGCCTTCACCTGCGCCAAGGCTTCCTCGTAGGCTGCGGCCTTCGCCTCCTCAAGAGCCTGCTCTCTTGCTTCCTCCTTCACCTGCGCAAGCGCTTCCTCATAGGCCGTCTGATATGCCTCCTCGTAGGCATCCTCATAGGCTTCATCGTAAGCCTCCTGATAATCCTCCGAAGCAAGAGCTTCCTCTCTGGCCTGGATTTTGATCTCCTCCAGCCGCCGCCCGCCCTGATCCGTCTCCAGGGCGCTTATACGCTCCGCCACCTGATCGATCAGTTCATCATAGGCATCGGAACCGCTGATCAGCTCCTTTGCCCCGTCCACCTGGACATATATTTCCGAGTATATATCCGTCACAAAGGCGCCTCCCGGAATCATGACAAAAAAGTCGATGGTACCGTTGCCGATACTTCCCGTTCCCCGGTCAAAGGTCAGATACCAGGGACTTTTTCCCATACCCGTGACAGTAAAGGTTTGAAATTTCAGTGAATCCGTAAGCTCCCCATCCTCTGGGGCAATCAGTGTAATGGTATCCCCCACGGATACTCCATAGGTCTGGGCTATCTGATAATCAATGAGACACTCATCATCGTTCCTTGGAATCTCGCCCTCTGTAAGGGAAGGCTCGTTGATGCCGCTGATATATTCATACACCTTGATGGTTTTTGTCTCTTCTCTGGCCTCCTCCTGGGTATGATCCAGAAAATGACAAAATACCTCCAGAGTCCTTCCGCCAACCGCATAATCCACCCCTTTTACAGCATTGATTTGCAGCACATCATCCCCTGTGAGCCCCAGCGTGCTGATAATGCGCAAATCCATAAACTCCTGACCGTCATAATACCGGTCCAGACTGTAAAGCATATCCGGTTCCGTTGCGCGCACCCCTGCCAGAAAGGCCACTCCCAGGGCAACTATAAATAATATGGACAAAAATCTGCTCTTGTTTTTGCTTATCTCCCTAAGGAGATCCTTCCGAAGGCTTTTTGTCATCTCATTTTCCCTGCCACCGCTTTATAGACGGCTCTGCACTGAATAGTTCTGTCATCTTAACCTGCGCGCGTTACTTTGCGTTTCCCCGTACCTGTACCACGGAGCACCTGGGCAGACGCAGACGAATGCCGTCCTCCGTTTTCTCCGTCTTACAATCACAAATATGAACCCTTTCTCCATCCTCAAAGGTATTGCACGCATGTACCTCCCCGGTGAGTATCCGGGCCGTATAATCCGCCCCGTCCATCCCCAGGATATGGATATCCAGATCATAATCCTCCTCCAGGGAGCAGTTTGCCAGGGTCATGGTCAAACGCCCCTCTCTGTCCACAGAGGCAGAGTGACTGACCGCAGGAATTTCATGTACTCGTACATTTTCAACAAAGCTGTAAATCAGTTCGCTGTCCTGATGTTCCTTAAACAGGTCGAATACATGATATGTGGGAGTCTTTACCAGCCTCTCCCCCTCTGTCAGCAGAAGGGCCTGAAGAACGTTCACTGCCTGCGCCAGGTTTGCCATGCAGACGATATCGGAATTCCGGTTAAACAGATTCAGATTGCATGCGGCAACAATGGCATCCCGCATGGTATTCTGCTGAAACAGAAAGCCCGGGTTTGTTCCGGGTTCCACATCATACCAGCAGCCCCATTCGTCAATGACCAGCTTCATATTGCCAGTGTGACGGCTCATAATCGCCTTATGCTTTGCAATAAGGGTTTCCATATAAAGAGTTTTTTGGATTGTAGCATAGTATTCCTCTTCAGAAAAATCTGTTGCACTGCCCTTATGGCTCCAGTCCCCTGTGGGAACTGTATAATAGTGCAGGGAAATGGCTCTTGCATGCCAGTCCTTTACCACGCCCAGAAGCTGATCCGTCCAGTCATAATCATCTGCGTTCGGTCCGCAGGCAATCTTAAACAGCTCATTGCCGCTGAAGTTTCTGCAGTATGTGGCATACCGCCTGTACTCATCCCCGTAAAATTCAGGGCGCATATTTCCGCCGCATCCCCAGTTCTCGTTGCCAATGCCCAGATATTTCAGCTTCCAGGGCTTTTCCCGTCCATTCCTGCGGCGAAGGTCCGCCATAGGCGAAACCCCGTCAAAGGTGATGTACCCAATCCAATCCGCCAGCTCCTGTACGCTTCCGCTTCCAAGATTTCCCGCCAGATAGGGCTCGCAGCCAAGCTCCTCACAAAGATTAAAAAACTCGTGGGTGCCAAAGGAATTATCCTCCGTCACACCGCCCCAGTGGGTGTTCACCATTTTTTTCCGGTCCTGAGGCGCTCCAACTCCGTCACGCCAGTGATATTCATCCGCAAAGCACCCTCCCGGCCAGCGAAGAACAGGCATATGTATATTTTTAAATGCCTCTATCACATCATTTCGCACGCCGTCTGTGTTGGGGATGGAGGAATCCTTTCCCACAAAAATCCCCTCATAGATACATCTCCCAAGATGTTCTGAAAAATGCCCATATATTTCGCGGTTTATATGGGATTTTTTATCAAGTACGTTTACTACAGCCTTTAATTCCTTCATCTTTACCTCTTTCTGACGCATGTGATGCGTCATCATGATCGTTTTGGAAGTTTACTTCCAAACTTTACACCTTATGCCGTTCTCAAGCATTCCTCTCTTTTATTTTTGGCCAGGCTAAGAGCCTTTACCAGGGGTGGTTCCACTATCTATTCTCATTATACTTGCGGCGAAAAAGTTTGTAAAGAAACAAAATCTAAAGATTTTATAATAGCTTTTTCAGGATTACTGTTTCTTCCTGCTTTTTCTGAATATGAATTTACAGCCCGCGTCCGCCGCATGAAAGATCGGCGTTTCCAGCTTTCTCCTGGCATTGTCCAGCTCCTGGCGGATTTGGATGCCCTGGGGGCAGTGCCCTTCGCATTTTCCGCACTTTTTACACAGGGACGCATAGGTCGGAGCCGCCTTAAAGGTTGTACACTTCAAATACTCCAGCAATGCTGTTCTTGGATTATCCGTGTAGCATTCGTTATAGCAGCGGAATACCCCGGGAATGTCCACCCCGAAGGGGCAGGGCTGACAATAGCCGCATCCTGTGCATGGGACCTTTATTCGTTCATTGATAGCCTCCTTCACGGTTTCCAGCATCCGCTTTTCTGTTTCAGAGAGCATTCCCGCCCTGGCATTTTCCGCTATACGGATATTTTCCTCCAGCATCTCCATGGAATTCATGCCGGACAGAACACATGAAACCTCCTTCTGATCCCAGAGCCAGGAAAGCGCCCACTCTGCGGGACTGCGTTTTGGCTCCATACTCTTAAACGCTTCTATTGCTTTCGGAGGAAGATCGTTGACAAGTCTGCCCCCTCTTAAGGGTTCCATGATAATGACAGGAATCCCCTTTTCCCAGGCATATTCCACCCCTGCCCGTCCTGCCTGGGTATGCTCGTCCATATAATTATACTGTACTTGGCAGAACTCCCAGTCAAAGGCGTCCAGAAGCTTCTTAAAGTTCTGGGTATTCCCGTGATAGGAAAAGCCTATGCGGCGGATCTTTCCCTGCGCTTTTTTTTCCTGAAGCCATTCTATAATCCCCATTTTGACCAGCGAATTCCAGATATTGACATCCGGAAGCATATGTATGAGATAGTTGTCGATATAGTCTGTCTGTAAACGGGAAAGCTGCTCCCTAAAAAGCTTCTCCGCTCCCTCCACAGAGCCCATGAGATAGTGAGGAAGCTTGGTGGCAATGAGCATCCGGCTGCGGATGCCATTCCTCTTGATAATCTCCCCCAAAACCTTCTCACTGCTGCCATAGACATAGGCCGTGTCAAAATAATTGATCCCGTGATCCAGGGCATAAAGAATTTCTCTCTCCACCTCCGCCACATCCGTTCTGCCGCCCTTTTTGGGAAAACGGAGGCATCCAAAGCCCAGTATGGACATTTGAAGCATTCTCTTTTCCATCATCATTTCCTCAATCCCCTAATCCAATCATTGATTCTGTATGCAGATTTCCAGCCGCGTTATTTTTAATTATACCTGAATCCAATTTTGATTGCAATCCGTTTTCCCAAAATGCTCCGGCGCCATCGACACCCAGTTTTTGTCACTCATATTTTAAATTGTTTCTTCTAATAATATTCTCACGCAGCAAAAGAAAACCAAGCGTTTCTTGCCCCGGTATCTTTTTTGCGTATGCCGTCCATTGCGCACACTGCAAAAGATTCACCGGGGCAAGAAGGTATGATGGGTCATCTTTTCCCATAGGAAATATACAAAAGTTCAGTATACAAAGGATTTCAGCCTACGAAAGAAATGTTCAAAAGAAAAAGCTGCACAGCCGCTGCTGTGCAGCATGGTTACATAGTATTAAATCTGAGTGGATACAAAAATATCATAAATAGCCTGGATGGCGCTCTCAAAATCCTTGTTTGCCACCCCGATGATGATGTTCAGCTCCGAGGAGCCCTGGTCGATCATGCGCACATTGATGTGGGCATGGGCAAGCGCGGAGAAAATACGGCCTGCGGTGCCCCGGTTTTCCTTCATTCCTCTCCCGACAACTGCGATCAGGGCCAGATCCGTGACCAGATTCACGGTGTCCGGGCGAACCAGCCTGTTGATCTCAGAGAGCACCTGCTGCTCCTTCTCCTCAAATTCGCTCTGGTGAACGATTACGGTCATGGTATCAATACCGGAGGGCATGTGCTCGATGGAGATATGATTGTCCTCAAATGCCTGCAGAACCCGTCTGCAGAACCCGACCTCCGTATTCATCATATCCTTTTCAACGTGAACGCCTACAAAGCCCTTCTTGCCGGCAATACCAGTGATGGTATAGTCGGACTTATTGCAGGTGCTCTGCACGATCATGGTACCCGGATCCTCCGGGGCGTTGGTGTTGCGGATATTAATAGGAATGCCTTCCTTTCTCACAGGGAAAATGGCTTCCTCATGGAGCACCCCGGCGCCCATATAGGCCAGCTCCCGCAGCTCCTTGTAGGTAATCAGTTTGATCACCTGGGGATTTTCTATAATACGAGGGTCAGCCACCAAAAAGCCGGAGACATCCGTCCAATTTTCGTAGACGTCCGCCTTTATTGCTTTGGCTACAATGGAACCAGTTACATCTGAACCGCCTCTGGAAAAGGTTTTTACCCTTCCATCTGTGTAGGAACCATAAAATCCGGATATAACCGCATGCTCCACGCCCTCCAGACGCTTTGCCATCATTTCATTTGTAGTTTCCGCGTCAAAATTGCCGTTATCATCAAAAATGATAACACCTGCAGGGTCAATAAACTCATATCCCAGGTAATCTGCAGCCACAATACCGTTCAGATACTCTCCGCGGGAAGCAGCATAGTCGCTGCCCGCATGATCTCGAAAATTCTCCGCGATCTTCTTAAATTCATCCTCCAGTGAAAGGGAAAGCCCCAGACCATCGATGATCTCCTGGTAACGCTGGCGAATTTCCTCCAGAACCTCTGTAAAATCCTCTCCCTGCTCAACAAGTCCGTATGCCTTATATAAGAGATCCGTCACCTTTGTGTCTGCCGAAAACCGCTTCCCCGGTGCAGATACCACAACATAGCGGCGGCTTTCATCACTTCTGATAATCGCCCCTACCTTTTTAAACTGTTCTGCACTTGCCAGTGAGCTTCCGCCGAACTTCACCACCTTTTTCATAATCATTAGCCTCCAACTCGATTTCCCCTGTATATAGTATACTAATCCCCTGTTGATCATGCAGCCAAACCGCTGATTTCGGATATCTGTACAGCGGGCATAGCTACAACAGTGCCATCACTGTTCCAACCACAAGCCCCAAAAGGAAGCCCCCTGCAACCTGCAGCGGGGTATGGCCAACAAACTCCTTTAAATGTTCCTCGGAGAACACCGGCCAATGTCCATCCGTCTTTGACATATCCATCAGCAGATTTAAAATCTTTGCCTGCTTCCCTGTCTCCAGCCGGACGCCGCAGGCATCGTGCATGACAATAATGGCCAGCATCGCCGTGATGGCAAACTGGAAGGAGTCCAGACCATATATAATGGCTGTGGCCGCGGCCATGGATGTGACTGTCGCGGAATGGGCGCTGGGCATACCGCCGTCGCCAAACAACCGCTCAAGCTTGAAGGTTTTATAAACCGCTGCATAAATCAGGGCCTTTAAAATCTGTGCAATCAACCAGGCAATAATCCCCGGCCATAATATGCGGTTGCTAAGCAGTAACTGTAACTGTTCCATGCTCCCCCTTTTCCAGCTGTATCTTTTTTTAAAACAATCTACAGTCTATTACAAAAAAAAGCAAAAGACAAGCCCTTTTCCAAAAAGTTTCTTTTTTTGTGCAGAATATGTTCAAAATGCTGTATTACTTTTTTCTGCAATCCCAAATATATTCAGAATATTATCCGAAAAGCTGTTGAAAAAAATGTTTTTTTTTGATATATTTATTTCGGCTCCTGTTAAAGGGCTAAAAATTATTTATGAGAGGAGACTACATACGATGGACTTTTTATCAGATCTTTTAAACGGTCTGGGCAATTTTGTATTTGCTATCATCATTCTGATTTTAGCGGTCATCATTGCCTATGTAGCCAAGAGCCTTGTGCTCAAATCACTGACAGCTCTTCACTTTGAGCAGCATCTTTCAAAGCTGGGAATCAACGACACCTCCACAAACAGCGCCATGTCCTTTGTGGGCAAGCTGGTGTAGTTTGTGGTATTTCTGCTTTCCCTTCCCGGCGTTCTCTCCAAGCTCGGACTGAGCAGCATCACAGCGCCTATTACAAGCCTGGTATCCACCTTCATCAGCTACATTCCAAAGCTTCTGGCTGCGGGCATCATCATCGCAGTGGGCATCTTTGCAGCTGACCTGATCAAGCAGATCCTGCTGCCTCTGCTGAAGGCAACCAAGATTGACAATCTTCAGAAGTCCTTAGGAATCAAGGCTTCTGAGAAGACCACGCTTTCTTCTCTGATTGCGGAAATCGTAAAGTATCTGCTGATTCTGTTCTTTGTAGTTCAGGCCATCAACGCGCTGGATTTAAGCGTCCTGTCCCGTGTAGGCTCCTCCATCATCAGCTACATTCCTGCGGTTCTGTCCTCCGTCATCATCGTGATCGTAGCTATGCTTGCAGGAAAGGCACTGGAGAATGTAATCGTAAAGGCAGCGCCTAAGGCAAAGGGGGCAGCTCTTCTGGCAAAGATCATCGTTTATATCTTTGCAGGCTTCATGGTTTTATCCCAGCTGGGCTTCTCCTCCACCATCATCAACACCGCCTTTACCCTGATCCTGGCCTCTGTGTGCATTGCAGCAGCCATCGCCTTTGGTATCGGCGGAAGAGATTTTGCTAAACATCAGCTGGACAAGCTGGAGAAGAAGATTGACGACAATTTCTAATCCACTCTTCTTTAAGGGAAAAATGATGGCACCGGTTCAAACCGGTGCCATTTTCAACGTGTCAAACCCAAGCTTCCAAATAATAGCTGAAATATTTTCCCATTATCTTTTCCTAAATTGCCAGTTAAGCGAAAATATGCTATGATACCAGTGATATCCGTTCATAAGGCAAAGAAAGGAAAGCGGCGCTTACGCTGCTGATAGGACAGCAGCTTTGTGCCTATGAAATTTATGAAGCTTACAGACAACCACACCCATACATACTATTCCACCGACAGCCAGGCTCCTGTGCGGGCCCAGATCGAGGCGGCCATAGCCGCAGGGCTTTCCGGCATCACCTTCACAGATCACCTGGATCCGGAATTTCCCCTGGACGATTCCATGTTCATGTTTGATATCGATGCGTATTTTAAGGAGCTTCTGCCCCTGAAGGAGGAGTATAAGGAGCAGATTCAGGTCCTCATCGGTGCGGAAATCGGCATGCGGCCGAACCAGAAGGAGCTTCTTCCAAAGCTGGCCGCCTCCCATCCCTTTGACGTGGTCATCGGCTCCATCCATGTGGTGGACGGCTACGACCCCTACTATCCGGAATACTGGAGGGACTACGGGACAAAGAAGGGACTGGAGCGCTTCTTTGAGGTTACCAGGGAATGCGTCCGCATGTATGACTTTTTTGACACCCTGGGACATATCGACTACATCTTCCGCTACATGCCAAAGGAGGGGCCGCAGATGCACCCCATTGATTTTATACCCTTGATTGACGATATTCTCACAGAGCTAATCAGGAAGGGAAAGGCGCTGGAGGTAAACACCGCCGGCTGGAAATACGGTATGCCCTACCCCCATCCCTGCCCGGAAATACTAAAGCGCTATTGTGCGCTGGGAGGAAAACGTCTAACCCTGGGCTCTGACGGACACAAGCCGGAGCACCTGGCCTATGACTTTTCCAGAATACCGGCCTATCTGAAAAACTGCGGGTTTACCGCGTACAGCAGATATGTGGGGCGGAAGGAGGAAGAGATCACGATTCTTTAAAAATTTGCTTATAATACCATCAAAAACAGGGTCCGGGGACATGCATGTCCTCAGACCCTTGTGTTTCTAAGTTTTAAGCTATAAATCAAAATGAATATTTTTAATTTTGCAGTGGAGATGACGCTTCCATCAGGCCTCGCACCGCTTCAGCAGTTCCTCCCAGCGTCTGTCCACCTCTGCCTGGAAGGCTTCGATCAGGTACTCGTTTCCAGGCTTAAACAGATGCTTGAAGCGTCCCTGGAGCTTTAAAAACTCTTCTATGGGAAGCTTTCTCTTGGGGGCGTAGTTTAGGATCCACTTCCCCTCCACCACCTCAAACAAAGGCCAATAGCAGGTTTCCACGGCCATCCTGCAGATCTGGATGATGTCCGGGGCGTCATAACGCCATCCTCTGGGGCAGGGTGCGCAGATATTTAAAAACGCCGCGCCGGGGGTATAGATTGCCCGCTCGCTTTTGGTGTACAGATCCTTCATGTTGCCGATGAATGTGGTCTGGGCAACGTAAGGGATGTTGTGAGCTGCCATGATGGAGGCCAGATCCTTTCTGGCCTGGGGCTTTCCGTTTGACTGGATGCCGGTGGGGGTGGTGGTGGTGTCCGCAAACATGGGGGTTGCGGAGGAACGCTGGATGCCGGTGTTCATGTAGGCACCGTTGTCATAGCACACATAGACCATGTCGTGTCCCCGCTCCATGGCGCCGGACAGGGACTGAAGACCAATGTCATAGGTGCCGCCGTCGCCGCCGAAGGTGATGAATTTATAGGTTTTGTCAAGCCTTCCCCTCTTTTTCAGGGCCTTGTATGCCGTCTCCACTCCGGAAAGGGTGGCGCCGGCATTTTCAAATGCATTGTGGATATAGCTGTCCTCGTAGGCGGTGTAGGGGTACATGAAGCTGGACACCTCCAGGCAGCCGGTGGCATTTCCCACAACCGCCTTATCACCGGGATGCAGGGCCTTCAATACATTTCTTACTGCAATGGTGCCGCCGCAGCCGGCGCACATTCTGTGCCCTGGGGCAAGATGCTCCTTGCGTCCCTGAATCTCTTTAAAATTAAATGTGGTATTTTCAGCCATCTGTCCCACCTCACTCTCTTAATCCCAGATAGGTATAATGATCCTCCGGCTTTGCGCCCTCCTCGGCGATGCGCGCCAGCCGCTCATAAACTCCATCGATCATATCCGTGGTCACGTCACGGCCTGACAGGCCATAAATCATATTGATGGCGGGAGCCGTTACTCCTGCCCGATACATGGCTGCCATCAGTTCCGCGCCCAAGGGACCTCCCTGGGAGCTGTAGCTCTCACAGCGATCCATGATGGCCACCGCCTTACAGCCGCGAAGGGCCTCTGCCATCTCCTCCCCAGGGAAGGGTCTGAAAACCCGAACCTTTAATAGTCCTGCCCTTACGCCCTTCTTACGAAGCTCGTCCACGCTGTCCTTGATGGTGCCGCAGGCGGAACCGATGGCAACGATGGCAATGTCCGCATCCTCCAGCTGATATTCCTCAAAAAGGCCGTAGCTGCGGCCGGAAATCTCCTCAAACTCCTTTGCCACGTCTAGGATCACCTGCTTTGCGTTCATCATGGCCTGGGCCTGGGCACGCTTTGCCTCCATACAGTAGGGGGAGTTGGCGTAGGGTCCCACAGACATGGACTCCTTGGGATTGAGCAGATAGTGCTCCGGGGTATACTCTCCAACAAAGGATTTCACCTTCTCGTCCTCCATTAGCTCAATATTTTCCACCGCATGGCTGGTGATAAAGCCATCCTGGCAGATCATGATGGGAAGCATCACATCCGGATGCTCCGCAATCCGGTATGCCTGAACAAAATTGTCATAAGCCTCCTGGTTGGTCTCCGCATAGATCTGGAGCCAGCCGGAATCCCTGGCGCCCATGCTGTCGGAGTGCTCCGCATTGATGTTGATGGGGCCCGACAGGGCGCGGTTCACCACTGCCATGGCAATGGGGAGACGGTTGGAGGCCGCCACATATAATACCTCCCACATAAAGGCCAGGCCGCAGGAGGAAGTAGCGGTCATGGTTCTGGCTCCCGCCGCCTCCGCGCCGATAGCCGCAGACATGGAGCTGTGCTCGCTCTCCACCGGAATAAACTCTGTATCCATCTGACCATTTGCAATGTATGTAGACACAAACTGGGGAAGCTCCGTTGAGGGTGTGATGGGAAATGCGGGCATCACATCCGGATTAATCTGCTTCATGGCAAATGCAACCGCCTCATTTCCAGACATTCGTTCCTTGTATCCCATTTATTTGCCCTCCTTCATCTCGATTGCTCCGAAGGGGCAGGCCTTTACACAGATGCCGCAGCCCTTGCAGTGATTCAAGTCAAACTTATCCCTCCTGCCGTTTACCACGGGAATACAGGAATCCGGGCAGTAGGGGACACAGAGCAGGCACTGTCTGCACTTTTCCTCTAAAAACACCGGCGTGCTGGTTCTCCACTCTCCCGTTTCAAAATCCCTGGATGTGGCAGGCTCATGGATCTGCAGTCCTATGGTGAGATCCTGCCAGGGTGTGCTTTCGTTAATTTCCTTTGCCTTCAATGCCATTACCGTACCTCCTGCAGCGCCAGCCTGATGGCCTTCATATTGCCATCGAAAACCTCCGGCTTTTTCGCAAACTTGTGCCTTAGGGAGCCTTCCATTTCCTTTACAAAAACCTCCGGCTCCATCACGCCGGACACCTTCACGATGCCCGCCAGAAGGGGCATATTGGGAAAATACTTTCCAAGGGTTTCCATGCTGACCTTTCTGGCATCCAGGGTGTACACACGCCCCTTATATCCGTTAAGCAAAGGCAGCATCTCCTCCGCCGTCCGGGAGGTATTGATGAGGATTGCCCCTTCCTCCTTTAAGCCCTTCGTCACATCCACGCTGTGAAGCAGGGTTTCGTCCACTACCACCACAAAATCCGGCTCGTAAATATTGGAATGTACGCGAATCGGGGAATCGCTGATCCGGTCATAGGCGGTAATGGGGGCACCCATCCGCTCCGGGCCATACTCCGGGAAGCCCTGCACATACTTTCCAACACTGAACGCCACATCCGCCAGCAAAAGGGCCGCGGTTTTTGCTCCCTGGCCGCCCCGGCCGTGCCAGCGTATCTCTGTTAAATTACCCATCTTACCCTCCATCCGGCTTATCCTAGAATCCCAGCCGCTGCTTCACTGTAAAGCTTCTCAGTCATATCAAGGCAGCCGGGGACTGTCCGAGCCGTATAGTATTCCTGGAAAATACTCGTAACCTAATTAGTATACGAAATCCAAAAAAGAATGTAAAGAGGTTTTTGAGAAAAATGTCGAACTTTTCTGTGTCAGCTCCCGGTCCAGATATTTCATGCGATGCTGGATTTCCGATGACATATCCTCGTAGCGCTGAAAGCTCTTGCCCTTTGGATTCCTATCTGCCCGGAGCTCCTGCAAAAAGCTGAAACGATCACAGGGACAGTGGAACAATCCTTACCATAGTCCCAGGTGAAATACGCTGTTTATGATTCCCACTATAATCAAGAGAGCCAGAAACGCGAAAAATACAAAAATGATGTACAGCAGAACCGAGAATACGATGGCGGCCGCTTGGGGCTTTCTTTTTGACAATACATATAACGGCAGAATCAGCACCAATGCCGTAATGAATACCAGAAAAGGATAAGAAAATCCTTCCCAAAATGTGCCTGTTTTCCATAAAAACTGTTTGCCGATACCACGGGCAATACACAAAAAAAGCGTAAACGCCACTGCTTTTGCCAATCCATATATTTTTCTATCCTTTTTAAAATCATAAAAGAATACGTATTTCCACATATTTCCATAGGTTTCCTCCACAAGCAGCAGATAATCCCTGGCGACGTTGGCAAAATTTCTGCCCTCCTTCTCCTCCGCCTGAATCTGGTTCCAGTAATAATCCGCGTCGAAATCATCCAGCTCCACATGATTCGCTTTCATCTGACGGCACAGCTTCAGCGCTCCGCTCAGCTCATCAATCTGTGCCTGGAGGCTGTCAATGTTTTTGTCCAGCGCCTTACGAAGGGTCTGCTTCTTTTCCCTAACTTCCCTGATATCGGGAATGGCCAAGCCCAGCTTTCTAAGGATAATGATCTGCTTCAGAGCTTCAACATCCTTGTCTGTATATTCTCTGTAGCCATTCTCCTTCCTCTCAGGTTCAAGGAGCTTCTCCTTCTCATAAAAACGGATATTCGCCCTTGATGTGCCCAAAACTTTTTCCACTTCTTTGATCTTCATAGCGTCCTCCCTCTCAAGTTTCAGACATCATAAGCTGTAAAGTCACTTTACAGTCAAGTGTTTTTTTTTGATTTTTCTCATGTTTTTTATTGTCTTTGCTCTTGCACCCTCCTTTCGGAATATGTTATATTACAATGCTGAGGCAAAAGGAGGAGCATCCATGATACTGGAAACAAAACGTCTTTATCTTAGAGAATTAAAGCAAGATGATTATAATGCATTATGCCTGATCTTACAAGATGATGAAACCATGGTGGCCTATGAGGGCGCCTTCAGCGATAAAGAGGTTTCAGAATGGCTGAATCGCCAGATTGAACGCTATAAAAAATGGGGATTTGGCCTGTGGGGCGTGATCTTAAAGGAAAATGATGCGCTGATCGGACAATGCGGCCTGACCATGCAGCCCTGGAAGGGGGAGGAGGTGCGGGAGGTGGGCTATCTTTTCCGAAGAAGCTACTGGCATATGGGGTTTGCCACAGAGGCTGCCATCGCCTGTAAAAACTATGCCTTTGAAGTCCTAAAGGCAAGGGAGGTCTGCTCCATCATCCGGGACACCAACACCGCCTCTAAGAATGTGGCTCTAAGAAACGGCATGCATCCAAAGGATACCATGACCAAACACTACCGCGGCGTGGACATGCCCCATATCCGCTATACCGTCACAAGGCCATAGCTGCGGAGATTTCTTATATTTACCCCTTTCACAAGGTTTCAAGGCAATCCATATCTAACAGGAGACTTGGTCAGCACTTCACAACGCAAGCGGTAAATGATTTGTAACAATCCAAGAATACCTATTGACAATCCGAAGCGCTTATGCTATAACGTATCTAAATTCAATAGTTCAAACCGTTGAAGCGGAGATAACGGCAATGATGCCTTTACAGAGAGCCTGGGATGCTGAGAGCCGGGTATGAAACAAGTTGTCAAATGGACCGCTGAGGGCGCAGTCAAATGTGGTTTTCACAAAGTATTCTGCGACGTTGCAGGCAGACGTCATTTGCCGAGGATATGTTTGTATCCTGCTAAGCGCGCGGATCATACCGTGAATCAAGGTGGCACCGCGGATAATGTTTACATTATTCGTCCTTGACAGAAAATAAAATTTCTGTCAAGGACGTTTTTGTTTTGCTCCTTTGACAGAAAGTCAAAGGAGCATTTTTATTTGGAGGTACAGGCAATGAAAATTTCACCTAACCTTAGTGATGTCAGGGAAATCGCAGCTGCCGGTAAATATAAGGTGCTGCCGGTCAGTTAAGAAATACTTTCTGATTGCACCACTCTCATTGAAGCA
>CALWLH010000078.1 GCA_944381475.1 uncultured Lachnospiraceae bacterium
GTTCCCTCCTCCACGATGCCCTGATCCGTCAAGACTAAAATACGATCTGAATGGCGGATGCTGGAGAGGCGGTGGGCAATGGTGAGGGTGGTGCGCCCCTTGGAAAGCTCCGACAGGGATTTTGCCACCTGATACTCGCTCTCATTGTCCAGAGCGGAGGTGGCCTCGTCCAGAATGAGGATGGGCGGGTTCTTCAAAAAGACCCGGGCAATGCTGATACGCTGCTTTTGGCCGCCGGAGAGCTTTACACCCCGCTCCCCCACATAGGTGTCATAGCCGTCCTTCAGCTGGGTAATAAACTCGTGGGCCCCCGCACGCTTGGCGGCCTCCATGATCTCCTCCCTGGCTGCCCCCTCCTTTCCGTAGCCGATATTTTCCGCCACCGTTCCGGAAAACAGGTACACATCCTGCTGCACCATACCAATGTTCTGGCGCAGGCTCTTTAATGTAAAGCCCCTGATATCCTTCCCGTCCAGGGTAATATGTCCCCTGTCCACCTCATAAAACCGGGGGATCAGGTTGCAGAGGGTGGTCTTTCCGCCGCCGCTGGGTCCCACGATGGCCACCTTCTCCCCCGCATGGATCTGCAGGTTCAGGCCTGTAAACACTATATTATGATCATCCGGGTAGGCAAACTGCACATTTTCAAAGCAGATATCCCCCTTGGGATCTTTTAGCTCCACGGCTCCGGGCTCGTCAAAGATATCGATGTCCGCATCCATGATCTGAAGGAACCGCTCGATACCCGTCATTCCCCGCTGAAACTGCTCCGCAAACTCGATGATCTGGCGGATGGTGGCAATGAGGGTGGTGACATAGAGCATATAGGCCACCAGGTCTCCCGGCAGAAGCTTTCCCTGCACCATGAGGATGCCTCCCGCTACAATGACCGTCAGATACATTACCCCGTCAAAGGACCTGGTGGCAGTCTGAAACAGACCCATATACAGATAGGAGCGCTTTTTGACAGACAGGAACCGCTGGTTGCCCTCCTCAAATTTCTCCTTCTCTTTCTCCTCGTTGGCAAAAGTTTTCACCACCCGCTGCCCCAAAAGGCTGTCCTCGATCCGGGCATTCAGCTCTCCCACCTGAACCCGCTGCTCCCTGAAAACCGCCCGCATCCGCCTGTTGATGACGCCGCAGACCAGGCACATGACAGGCAGGATCAGAAACAGCATCAGGGTGAGCCAGAAATTGATACCCGCCAGAATCACAAAGGACACCACCGCCTTTACCCCTGCCATGAAAAACTCCTCCGGACAGTGGTGGGCAAACTCCGTCACATCGAACAGGTCGTTGGTGATGCGCCCCATGATCTGCCCCACCTTGGTGTTGCTGTAGTAGGTGTCGGAAAGCTGCATCAGGTGGGCATAGGCGTCACGGCGCATATCCGTCTCCATGTAGGCTCCCATCACATGCCCCATATCCGCCCTGTAGTAGTTGGCGGCGCTGTCGATAATCCGCAGCACCAGATACAAAAGCCCCAGCCGCAAAATGATTCCCACGGTCAGGGCCTGCAGGTCATTCACTCCCGTATTGGTGATATAACGCATGATCATGGGCAGCACCAGCTCGCAGACCGTGGACAGGGCCGCGCAGATCAGATCCAGTATCAGTATTCCCACATATCTTCTATAATAGGGTATGAAGCGCCTCAGCAGCTCCCCCGCGCTGTATTCTCTCTCTTTCATCGGTTTCCTCTCATTCTCTTCGATTTCGCTTTGTCTACGCATTATATAACAACTTCTGTCGCAAAGGCAAGTCATTTTTACCTCTTCTTGACGCGCTTGCCGCCCTCCGGGCGTATCGCGCAAAAAGGCGTATTCCACCCGGACAATTCGGGCTGAACACGCCTTTAATTTTATATAAGACTTCATGGATGGGACATCGTTTTATTTTCTTATCCCAATCCCCTTTTGCGCGGGGCCGCAGATCAGCTTTCCTGTATAATCAAACCGGGAGCCGTGGCAGGGGCAGTCCCAGGAGCGCTCCGCCGGGTTCCACTCCAGCTGACAGCCAAGGTGCGGGCAGCAGACGGAAACCAGATGGATTCTTCCCGCTTCATCCCGGTAGGCTCCCACCTTTTTTCCATGAAGCTGGACTATGCCCCCGTGCCCTTTAGGAAGCGCCTGGGGCCTTGTACAGGTCACGCCGAACCCGCTCTTTGCCAGACCCTTGGCAGACTGCCCCAGATGGACCATCAGTTTTTTTTCGGAGGGCTGCAGCCAGAACCGGTGGGGAGAGAACAGCTCCCAGGCCTTCGCCCCATCGCCGCTGATCAGGTCGCTGATACACCGGGCGGAAACCATGGACCCGGTCATGCCCCATTTCTGAAAGCCTGTGGCCACATACCAGAAGGGCCTTTTAGGCGAAAATACGCCGATATAGGGCAAACCGTCAATGGTCATGCAGTCCTGGGCGGACCAGCGGGCAATTTCCGCGCAGCCCGGATACCAGGACTTCGCCTGCTCCCGCAAGTCCTGGTATGGATTCCTGCTATGATTTGTACCAGTTCTGTGTCCTCCGCCCCCCAAAAGCAGCAGCTCTCCCGCGTTCCGGAAGGAATATCCCTCAGAATCCACTCCCAGATATACGCCGTCCAGCTTTTCCGCCTGTTTTACGGCGATCACATAGCTGCGCTCCTGGTGCATCCGGGCAAAAAACAGCCCCGGGAAATTCACAAAGGGATAATGGCAGGCAAACACGATATGCTTGGCCCGCACCCGTCCCTGGTTTGTATAAATCACATGACCCTTTGCCCGGAGCACTCTGGTATGCTCATAAACCGTCAGCTCCTCCGCTATGGATTTTAAAAATTTCAAGGGGTGGAACTGGGCCTGATTCTCAAACCGTACTGCTCCCTTCACCTCGAAGGGCAGGGCGGTTTTCCTGGTAAATCCTGCGGCAATCCCCAGCTGCTGGGCAGCCTTGGCTTCTCTTAACAGGGACGTCTCATCGGTTTTTGAATACAAATAGGCGGGAACAATCTCAAAGTCACAGGAAATATGCTTTTTCTCGATCAGCGCTTTGTAGGCTTCTATGGCCTCCTGGCTGACCTTTGCATATCGCCCCGCCCGCTCTCTTCCAAAGCTTTTGACAAGGCGTTCATAGATCAGCCCGTGCTGGCTGGTGATTTTTGCCGTGGTATTTCCTGTCTGACCGCTGCCCACCTGATCCGCCTCCAGAACAACCACTGGGATTCCTTTCTGCTGCAGCTGCCAGGCGGTGAGAATCCCCGCCATACCGCCGCCAATCACCACTGTATCAATCTCCATATCTCCCTGCAGGCTGCTTCGCGGGGGAAATTCCACCTCTTTTTTCCAAATTGACTGCATACCCATTCCTCTCATTCTCCGGTATTTCACATAGGTTCAATCACCTTTATCATTTTCGTCTTAGTATGAGTGGAATGGAAAATAATATACCCCGGCAATGGATATAAAGCTGTCCGTACTATTACAGCGGCTTTCCCGCCAGCACCTCCATATAGTCCCGGTAGTTTTCCTTTAAAAGCGCAGGCGTGTCCAAACCATAGGGGCACTTACTCTTACAGGCATTGCAGTGGAGGCATTCTTCTATCTTTTTCATTTTAGACTGAACCTCCGGCGTCAGCTGAAGCTCGGAGGGAGAGCGGCGCAGGAGCAGGGACATGCGGGCGCAGTTGTTGATCTCTATCCCCGCGGGACAGGGCATACAGTAGCCGCAGCCCCGGCAGAAATTTCCCGCCAGCTCCTTCCTATCCTTTTCTATCACCTCCTGCATTTTTTCTGTCATAGCAGGGGGATTGACTGCGTAGCTTAAAAATTCGTCCAGCTCTGACTCCCTCTGTATGCCCCAGATGGGCAGCACATTGTCAAACTGATCCAGGTAGGCAAAGGCTGCGGCGGAGTTGGTGATCAGTCCGCCGGAAAGCGCCTTCATGGCAAGAAAGCCCATGTCCTTTTCCTTACACAGCTTTACCAGCTCCAGGTCCTTTTCCGAGGCCAGATAGCTGAAGGGAAACTGAAGCGCCTCGTACAGCCCGGATTCAATAGCCTCCTTTGCCACCTTCAGTCTGTGGTTGGTGATGCCGATATGACGCACCATCCCTTTTTCCTTTGCCAGAAGCATGGCCTCATACAGGCAGGTGCCGTCCCCGGGCTTAGGGCAAAAGGCGGGATTGTGAAACTGATACAGATCCACATGGTCTGTTTTTAAATGATGCAGGCTGGTCTCCAGATCCCTCCAAAACCCTTCCGGGCTTGTGGCTCCTGTTTTTGTGGCTATGTATATCTTATCCCTGACAGCACTCAGGGCATAGCCGATCTTTTCCTCGCTGTCGGTATACCACCTGGCGGTGTCGAAAAAGGTGACGCCATTTTCATAGGCCTTGCGCAGAATCCCCGCCGCATCCTCCCTGCTGATGCGCTGAATCGGCAGGGCGCCAAATCCGTTCTTTCCCGTCACGATACCTGTTTTTCCCAGTCTTACCATATCTGCCTCCTTTGCTAAAGTTCCTCTCATACCATCCCAATAATCAACCTTTACTCCTGCCTGTCGTTTGTGGCATCCCCGCTGCCGCTGACAGGTATTGCCTCCCCAAGATATTTCGGTTTCACATCAAAAGCACAGTAGAAATAATCCTTTACTCTGGCGACCATCTCACGCGCCTCCCTGTAAGTCTGTCCTGAATAGGCAGCCGCATCACAGGGCACGCCGTAGGCCTCCACACCTAAGGAGTTTGCGTTATACAAGGCCCTGTAAAGGTGGTATCTCTGGGTCACCACGATCATGGACTCCACCATAAACACATCCCGCATCCTGTACATGCTCTCGTAGGTGGAAAAGCCCGCATGATCCATGAAGATATCCTCCGAGGGAACGCCCCGCTCCTTGAGCCAGTCCTTCATCACGTTCACCTCGTCGTAGTCCTTTCGCCCGTGGTCGCCGCTGACAATGATCTTAGGAGCCGCCCCGGCCTCGTAAAGCTTTAGCCCGGTATTTAGCCGTTCTGTCAGCATGGGCATGGGTTCCCCCTCATCCGTAACCCCGGCGCCAAGTATCAGGATGCAGTCCGGTTTAAAATCCGCCAGCTCCATCACAGCTTCCGCATCCATAATCCGATCCTTCCATGCATTTCTGACATGGGCATGGATCAGCAGGAAAATAACACAGCAAAACGCCAAAACCCCCGCCGGCACAAGCAGCATACGATTTTTAAATCCCTTCCTGTTGTTCTTATTTGAAGAAGTCATTTCTTTTTTGATTTTCTTCTTCTCCCGTATACTCTGAAGCAATTTCCAACGTCTCATATCTCCCCCAGTTCTCTGATCCAGCCGGTAATCCCTTTCGGAAAACGCTCGTCATAGCAGGTTCCGTCCAGGTACATGAGGTTTGCCTGGATCTGATTGATCAGACAATGCTGTCCCATCTCAAAGCCGAAGTTTAAGGAGGCCACGCCCCCGTCCCCGTTTCTCACCCACTCAGGAAAGTAACAGACGCAGTTTTTCATGTTCAAAAGACGTTCCTCCCTGGGGGCGATACATGCCGAAAAGGGCGCCAGCTCATCGTGCCTGCCGTGGGCCACCAGCACATGAACGCCTCCCTCCTCAATTTTTTCAAGCTCCTCATCCTCCGGTACATAGCCGGAGGAGATGGGTATGCAGCCGTCGATCTCATTCGGATAATCCTGGGCTAGCTGCCAGGAAAAATATCCGCCGGAGGAGCCTCCCAGCAGGATCTTCTTTCCCACATGGGCCGCGTTTTGCCTGCACATCTGCCGGATGATGTCCATTACCGGCCTTGAATATTCCGGGGACCAGCCGCCGATCACCTCCCCCTCCTCCGTCCGTCTCTCATTGGCCAGAGGGATGATGATAAACGCGCCGCCCCCCATCTCCTGCTGATACTTTGGGGAGGCGTACATCTCGCCGCCGCAGTGGGTGATGCAAAGCTCCCCGTCAAGGGCGTTTGTGGCCCCGTGCAAAAAGACCAGCACCGGATATCTCTTTGTACTGTCGGCCCCCTGCTTTATGGGATTGTACACATAATAAGTCATATCCCCCAGGGTATCGCTGTGATGGATAAACCGCTCAAACAGATGACGGTACTGTCCGCCGGTATAGGACGGCAGATAGCTGACAAAATCCCCCTCCTCCATATCCTTTTCCCAGGGCGCGGTTACATGGTCCACCTTTGTACGCTCGCTAAATTCCGTAAATTTCATTCTCTTCCCTCCCAAAATGAGACTTCACTCCCATAACAGCTTCATCAATACCTATAATAAAATGGCCACCGGAAAAAGTCAAACCTTTTCTATTTTACCCCGCTCTGCTAAAGACCGCCGTCACCCGCAGCTCATCCCCCTGTAAGCTGGCATAAATCTCCCCCTCCATCCGCCGCATCAGCTGGCGGCAGATATAGAGCCCCAGACCGCTTCCCTTGGTGCTTTTGGCATTTGACCCCCGCCAGAAGCTGTCAAAAATGCAGGGCAGCTCATCCTCCGCAAGGCCGCAGCCTTTATTGGAAACGGTGATCAGCTCACAGTCCTCCTCGGAAGAAAAGCTTATGCCAATCCCCTGACCGTCCCCGTATTTGATGGCGTTTTCCAATTTGCTGGAGAAGAACCGCTTTTTTCCGTTCCACCCCAGCTGTTTTTCGCCCATACATAATAATTCCTTAATATCAATCTATTCCTCGCTTTCTGCAAACAGGATATCTGCTTCCACTGTGACTGCCTCTGATATAGTACGTAATGTTGGAGCTCTTACTTCCACTGTGACTGCCTCTGATATAGTACGTAAGCCCTTATCTTTGTAAATGTTATTAATAATAACATTTACCTTTTGACACATTCCTATTATCAACGCTCGACTCTTCTCATTCATGTCCCTCTTACGTCCTTTCTATACTCAGAATATTGTCGCATACCTCTAAATTTTCTACAGCCATTTCTATACCATCAATCCCTCCTTGATAAACTATCCTTTCTTCTTCGATTACAATGTCTCCCAATAACCCTTTAGCATATTCTGCATTTTCCATAGCTCACCCTCCTAACTATACTCAATCTCCATCACCCGCCCTGTCGTCTCATTTGTTATCGCTGTCACCCTGCCAGACGCATCCTCAGTGACGGAAAAGGTGTTGGTCACGTCCGCAACCTGTCCGGTAGCAACCCCCGCTGTGATGGTAAATTTGTTGTTTGCATCATCAAATGATATTTTCTTGACGTAATATGGATCTGTCTCCGTGTGCCGGATGAATGTACTCTCACAGTTCAAATAAAAATGGTCTTTTTCATACCCTTGTGCGTTTGTATAGCTATAAAAAACCCTCCGTTGCTTTGCGGTTATCTCACTCCCCGGCACCACAGCAAATATCGCCCATCCCAGCGATTCATCCTCAACAGTCTCGGCTATCATTTCGCCGATAACGGTACTTGTTATATTTCCCTCACCGTCCACTGCGTAGACCGTTGACCGCCCAATATGCCCCAGCAAATTACCGTCTAAGCTATACTGGTTAAATCCATCACTATTTATGTTAATACGCAGGTCCCCGGTACTGTCATAAAAAATGTTGCTTGTATTCGTCAGGGCATTCCGAAGAGTCCCGTTACTGTCATAGTTATACAGCCCGTTGTTGTTTAACCTGGTTTGCAGCGTGTACTCATCCCCACTATGCAGATAAAACTCAAGCGCATTTTTTAAGGAGTTGAGCCTGACCGTGCCATCCGTGCTGCGCATCTCGTCCTCCAGTAGCTGCCAGCCAGCGATGGTGCCCAGTATGGCCATAAATCCGGTTTTGTCTATGGTACAGATCACATTATTGTCCGCATCGTACACCTTGATGGCCCCGTCTGCATTTGCGCTGGCGCCGCCGACAACCAGGTCGCCGGTGCGAATCCAGTCGGCGTTG
>CALWLH010000079.1 GCA_944381475.1 uncultured Lachnospiraceae bacterium
ATGAGCCGCAACAAGCATCCCTCCCGCATTTCTGCTTTTCAGATACGCAGCGGCTTCAAGGCTTCCAAGCAAAAATCCATCAAATTCCGCTTCAAATAAATCTCCCAGATGCTCATCGTAATATACCTCCTGGGTTTTTCTGAAAATCTGGGGCATATGGTAGAAGCACTGCTTTCCTGCCAGATGGGTACGCTCCACAGCTTCCGCCCATTCTGAAGGCTCTGCCACGGTGTGATCCAGATAAACCGCGCTGATATCCGGCTGAGAAAGAACCGCCTCCAGCTGCGCCTTTGTATGCACCTGGGCGGTATATACCGGACGCCATTCTTTCATGTCAGACTGGTTCATGTCCTCATTCTTCCCACCGGTTGAGGCCACTCTGAAATAGGGGCGCAAAATCTCATCCCGAAGTCCCAAAACGGCGCTGCGGCGCAGCTCATTGATCTGAGCCACCGTAAGAAAGCATCCCTCCTCAAGCTGAATATCCAGCTCATCTAGCTCAAAATCCGTATTTCCAAGCCTGTCCATCTGCTTGATCAGCTGCTCCCTGGACAGAGGTCTGTTCTTTGCAGGGAGAGGTTCATCCCCCGTGAGACAGAAGCTGGCTTCCCCCGCCGTCATAGTGATGGTAGCAGGAAGATGTTGATAAATAATTACATTTCCCTTTATTTTTCTTTTTAATTCCCTGTCTATATATTTTTCGCGAATCTCGCACAGCCAACCATCGTCAAGGGTCCGAAAGCCGGGCTCTGAAAGAGTGAGCATATCCGGACTGTTATGCTGTTTGTAGTAGCCTTGACTGAAACCATTCCTATTATACAGATCATACAGCCTTTTCTCATCCTCATCAGAAACGGCGCAGTCAAGACCGGACATATACCTGTCCAGATACTTTCTGTAGATAGAAACCACTCCCGCCGTATATTCGGTTTTTTTCATGCGCCCCTCAATTTTCAGAGAATCCACCCCTGCACGGATGATTTGGGGAAGGAGCCTCAGCGTGTTCATATCCTTTAAGCTCAGCACATACTGGCGGTCCTTTTCCGGGTTGAGTATTCTCCCCTTCTCATCAAATACCCGATAAGGCTTTCTGCAGGGCTGGGCACATCTGCCTCTGTTCCCGCTTCTTCCTCCGGCAAGACTGCTGAAAAGGCACTGGCCGGAATAGCAGTAACAGATCGCGCCGTGAACGAAGGTTTCAATCTCCAATGATGTGCCCGCCCTGATGGCAGAAAGCTCAGACAGAGACAGCTCTCTGGCAGCGACGATGCGCTTTACACCCATTTTTTCAAGAAGCCCTGCGCTGTTGGCGCCGGTGATGGCCATCTGTGTGCTGGCATGGACAGGAAGCCCAGGAAAATATGTTCTGATAAACTGAAACACTCCCAGATCCTGAACGATCACCGCATCCAATCCACGCTCATAAAGGGGCTTCAGATATCCATAGAGAACCTCCTCCAGCTCCTGATCCTTCAGCAGTGTATTCACTGTCAGATAAAGCTTTTTTTCACGGATATGGGCATAGTCGATAGCCTCCAGGAGCTTATCCTGATCCGGGTTTTTTGCATATGCCCGTGCCCCAAACATGCTACCTCCAATATACACCGCATCTGCCCCCGCAGCATAGGCTGCCTGCATAGCCTCAAAGGAGCCTGCCGGCGCCAACAGCTCGACACGCTTGTTCTCCATCACATAGTCCTCCCATCGCAAAGACCTGTCAAAAAGAAAGGGAAGTCCCCCATGAGGCTCCCCTATGTATTTCTTCATTCTTTCGTTTTACTGATTATGATTGTCGCGCTGGTCAATGCGCATCTTTAAAGAAACCAGCTCATGCTTTAAGCTGTACAGCTCTTTATTCTGCTCCTGAAGCTTTCTTGAAAGCCGTTCATTTTCTTCCTTTGCCTTAAAATAGTCATCTGCAATATTCAGCTGGATGAGAACATTCTGCATATCCGACCCCTGCTTCGCAAATCCGCTCTGGTTCTTTAGTTCCTGGACACGTCCGTTTATATATGCGGCAACCTTCTGAAGATAAGCCTCCTCCTCATATCCGCTAAGGGTATAAACCTTTCCGCCAATGATCACATCGACTGTGGTCTTTGATTCCATCTTAACACCTCTTCCTCATGTGTTTTTCTGTGGAACATTATATACAAAAAACACAGATTATACAAGGGTTTTATGAATTTTCTTCAGGCATGGCAACCCCAAGATGCTGATATGCCCTGGCAGTTGCAACCCTACCCCTTGGGGTTCTGTTGATCAGACCATTCTGTATAAGATATGGCTCGTACACATCCTCCAGGGTGCCCGCATCCTCTCCCAGGGCCACAGCAAGGGTATCAAGCCCCACCGGACCGCCTCCAAATTTCTCAATGACAGTGGAAAGAATCCGTTTGTCATCATAGTCAAGTCCCAGATCATCCACATCCAGGATATCCAGCGCATAGCGGGCCGCTTCCTCTGTGATCACGCCATCATACCTTACCTGGGCAAAATCCCTCACACGCTTTAGCAAACGGTTTGCGAGACGGGGCGTCCCCCTGGAACGTCTTGCCAGCTCCCTGGCGCCCTCCCGGGAAAGCTCTACATCAAGCACCAGCGCCGAGCGCATCAAAATCTTTTCCAGCTCCTGAACAGAATAGTATTCCATACGATGCATCACTCCAAACCGGTCCCGCAGGGGAGCGCTTAAAAGCCCCGCCCTGGTTGTGGCGCCGATCAGGGTAAAATGCGGAAGATTCAGCCTGATGGATCTGGCAGTCTCCCCCTTGCCAATCATGATATCTATGGCAAAATCCTCCATGGCAGGGTACATGACTTCCTCCACCTGCCTGTTGAGGCGATGGATTTCATCCACAAAAAGGATATCCCCTTCCGATAAGCTGTTGAGAATAGCTGCCATCTCTCCAGGCTTTTCAATGGCAGGCCCGGATGTGATCTTCATATTTGTTCCCATCTCGTGGGCGATCACGCCGGCAAGAGTCGTCTTTCCAAGCCCCGGCGGTCCGTAAAAAAGCAGATGATCCAGTGCCTCATGCCGCTCCTTTGCAGCCTGGATATATACCCCAAGAGTCTCTTTCAGCTTCTCCTGCCCCATATACTGGTTCAGACTCTGGGGGCGAAGATGATTTTCTATCACCGCATCCTCAGGCATGATCTCCGTTGTAATAATCCTCTTTTCCATTTTCAAATCCCCAATCAAATCTGACAATTACGCTGTCCGCCCCATGCTCCCTCCCCATAGTCTTTTTTGGAAACCCAGGCTATGGAAGCCAGCTTTTCACAGGAGCTTTTTCAGCGCCAGCTTTAAGATCATATCCGAATCCGCTTCCTTCGGCGCTCCCGCCAGGTTCACTGCCCGGACAGCTTCTGCCTCTCCATAGCCCAGAGCGCAAAGAGCCATCACTGCATCCGCACAGGCAGGTGAAAGTACAGCACCTGTACCAGGCCTGTCGGCAGGAAGCTCCCGGAGGGTATCCTCCAGATTCACCTTATCCTTCAGCTCCAGGATAATCTTCTGAGCGGTCTTCGCGCCTATTCCTGGAGTCTTTGCTATCTGCTTTGCATCCGATGACATCACGGCAAATCGCAGACCATCCGCCCCGAGGAAGGATAGGATGCCCATAGCCCCCTTGGGTCCCACGCCGCTGACAGCCAGGAGCTGTTCAAAAAGCTTTTTTTCATCAGGCTGGGAAAATCCGTACAGGGAAAGCCCGTCCTCCTTCACCTGGAGATATGTATAAAGCATTACCTGGCTGCCGACACAGGATTTTTGAAGCACCTCATTTGTCACATAAACCTGGAAGCCCATGCCGCCGCACTCCACAACTATCCAACCGATGTCAGAAAGTATAACATTCCCCTTAATCGTCGCTATCATATGATCTTCCTCCCAAAACCAGCAAATTCCGCAGCCGCCTAACATTTTAGCATAAACCCAGGCAAACTTCAACCACATGTTCTATTTTCCGCTCGGTCTACCTTAACCTTTTACCAAATATGTAATGATCAAACAATCTGCGGACATAGGAATTCATCTGTTTTTGATCCTGTACCAAAAGCTCTGTTTTAACCCACTGGTATGCGGTGTCAAAGGTGGCCTTTTTTCTAAAATGGGAATCCACGTAGGCCCCCACACTCCTGTGAATCGCCTGATCCTCCTGGGGAAGATAGAAATAATTCTGATAATCCGGAAAAAAATAACGAACCGCTCCATTTTTCATACTGACTCTGATTAAAATATCCCTGTTCTCCACAGAGATACTAAAGTCTCCATAAAATGCCTCTGCCGGAGACGGTGCAGCAAATTTTCCTTCCGCCCGAAGTGAAATGACAGCCTTCTCTCCCTCTTCCCTTAACTGAATAAGCTTAAAAGGCTGGTTCAGCAGCTTTTCGTAGGAAAGCATGGAGGCAACAAAAAGCATCCCCCTCAGATCATCATGATTATGCAGCAGCAGCAGACCTCTTGCATCTTCTGAAGGTTCTTTTTTGTAAGACTCATAAACCTTGATCAGTTCTCCTCCGGTGTACTGATCCTCCCTAAACAATCCGATACGCTCCTCAAAGCATTTTTGTTTCATCTGGCTCATGCCCAGAAAAGGGCCCATGGGACGCAGGGCGCTGTACAGATCCAGGCTTTCCTTTTCCTCCAACCCCAGCTCCATGTGATAATGGTCTGCGCAGGCTTTTAGGAATGGAAGGTCAAAGGTTGTCCCGTTAAAATGAATCAGGGAAGAATAAGGTCTAAGAAATTCTCTGCATGCCGCAAGAAGCTCCATCTCCTGAAGCTGACTGTCCGCAAACCACTGGCGGCAGCGCCAGCCCCGGTCACTTTTATATGCCGCACCGATCAGGTAAAGCCCCGCTGATCGGGGGGAGAGTCCTGTAGTCTCTATATCCAGAAACGCCCCATTTTCCGGAATCAATCCCGATAAATCCGGAGGATTATCAATGGCCTCATCAACTGTAAACATCAGTCCCATCCCTTTTCCAAAAAAAGGGCTGCACCGCAGGGTGCAGCCCAAAATTTAAAATTCTGGTGCAAAAATACTGGGGTTTCTTTCAGTATGATACTGCGCCCCTGGACAGATTTACTCCTCTGTGGTCTCCTCTGCTTCCTCAGCATCCTCCATCAGTGCCTTCATGCTCAGACTGATCTTATGCTCCTCCTTGCTGAAGTCGATCACCTTTGCGGTGATTTCCTGACCTACGCTAAGTACATCGGAGGGCTTGCCCACACGCTCCTTTGAAATCTGGGATACATGGAGCAGTGCGTCGATACCGCTCTCCAGCTCCACAAATGCGCCGAAATCCGCCATGCGAACAACCTTGCCGGTAACCACAGAGCCAGTACTGTACTTCTCCTCTGCATGGAGCCAGGGATTCTGATCCGGAAACTTCATGCTGAGAGCAATCTTGTCGCCGTTGATTTCCTTAATAAAGGCTGTAACCTCCTGGCCCACCTTAAATACCTTCTTAGGATTCTCCATACGGTTCCAGCCCATCTCGCTGATATGAATCAGACCGTCTGCGCCGCCTAAATCAACGAACGCGCCAAAATCAGTTACATTCTTTACCTTTCCTTCTACAACCAGACCCTCGCTGATACGGGAGAACAGCTCCTCCCGCTCCTTCTCCTTCTTAGCAACGATCAGCATCTTTGCGTTGCCGATGATACGGCGCTTTTTAGGATTAAACTCTGTAATTACGAATTCAATCTCCTGATCCTGATACTTGGAGAGATCCTTCTCATATACGTCAGATACAAGGCTGGCAGGGATGAATACCCTGGTCTCCTCGATATTGACGCTTAATCCGCCGGAAAGAACCTGATTAACCTTTGCCTTTAAAACCTCCTGGTTTTCAAAAGCCTCCTGAAGACGCTGATTGCCTCTCTCTGCCGCAAGACGGCGGTAGGATAAGAGCACCTGCCCCTCACCATCGTTGAGCTTGATCACCTTGCAGGTCAGCTCGTCGCCCACCTTCACCATGGTGGTAAGGTCTGCACCGGGAACATTTGTATACTCGCTTCTGGATATAACACCATCGGCTTTGTAACCGATATTTAAAACGATTTCATCCGGCTTTACATCAATAACACTACCGGTTACCACTTCTCCATTTGAAATTGTTCGTAAGCTTTCTTCTAATAACTGTTCAAAACTCTCTGACATATGTTTGAACCTCCTCAATTATTTTGTGCGGAGTGGAAGCCCCCGCCGTAATACCCACTCTCTTTGCATTTTCAAACCAGAGAGCATCCAAATCCCGCACAGTCTCAATAAAGTGCGTATTCGCACATTCCTGTAAACAAATCTCATAAAGTTTCTGTGTGTTTGAGCTGTGCTGATCTCCGACCACCAGCATACAGTCAACACCGGACGCAACCTGCCTTGCCTCGACCTGTCTTTCCTGGGTCGCATTGCAAATTGAATTAAATACTATCCTATCATACAGGATTTTCTCCAATTTTGCAAGAAGAAGTTTAAATTTATTGTAATTAAATGTCGTCTGCGCCACCACGCAGACTTTGCTTCTAAAGTCATCAGGTAATTTTTCAATATCCTCCGGCTCTGTGATGACCCTGACCGGCCCGGAGCACCACCCAATGATGCCCTTTACCTCCGGATGATCCGGATTACCGGCGACGAGCACCTTGTAGCCTTCAGCGCTTTTCTCACTGACAATGCGGTGAATCTTTTTTACAAAAGGGCACGTGGCGTCCAAAATCTCATAGCCCTGTTTGGCCAGCCTCTCCTGCACAGACCGGCTGACGCCGTGGGACCGGATAATCACTCTGCCCCGTCCCTCTTCTTCCTCCAGATGATCCTCCGCTAAGACATGAACGCCCTGAGCCTCCAGCTCCTTCACCACCTCCTGGTTGTGAATAATGGGGCCATAGGTGTAGATGGGGCCGTCCCCTGCTCCGATCTGGGCATAAACCTGTTCCACTGCCCGCTTCACGCCAAAGCAGAAGCCTGCGGTTTTTGCAGTGATCAGCTCCATATTACCTCCGTTCCTCCACCAGCTTCATAATCGCATCCACGACCTGGCGGATCGTCATATCGGAGGTATCAACTAAAACCGCGTCCGGAGCCTGAATCAGAGGAGAAATTTCCCGATGCATATCCCGGTAATCCCGTTCCTCGATTTCCTTAATAATATTTTCCAGGTCGCAGCTTTCTCCCTTTTCCACCATCTCATCAAAACGGCGCTTTCCCCGAACCTGGCTGGAAGCAGTCAGATATATTTTCAAGTCCGCATTTGGAAGCACACAGGAACCGATATCCCTGCCATCCATGATCAGATCGGTTCCCTCAGCGATTTTTTGCTGCTCGGACACAAGCTTTTTGCGCACATCACCGTAGACAGAAATCCTTGACGCCATGCCAGAAATCTCCGGCGTACGGATCAGATCATTTACATTTTCTCCATTTAAGAGCACGCATTGTTCCCCATCCTGAAAACTCAGGGAAATACTTGCATCTCTCAGGCAGGAGCAGACCTGCTCCTCATCCAAGCCGTCCAGTCCCCTTCTATTTACAAAAAGAGCCATGGCACGGTACATCGCGCCTGTGTCCACGTAGATGATGCCAAGCTTTTTCGCCACCAGCTTGGCGATGGTGCTTTTTCCTGCCCCCGCAGGTCCGTCAATTGCAATATTCAATGCCATATTTCTACTCAAACGCAGCAGCGTTTTCCTTTCCAGATATATCGGTCATTCCTGTATATGACTTCCGGCCGCATGTCCTGTACTCCAGGCAATCTGTAGATTAAAGCCTCCCGTGAAGGCGTCCAGATCCAGCACCTCCCCTGCAAAAAACAGACGGGATACCAGTTTTGATTCCATGGTTTTGGGATTGATCTCCGAAACCGCCACGCCGCCCTTGGTCACAACTGCCTCATTATATCCTAAAAGCCCCGTGATTGTCAACGGAAACCCTTTTAACTGTTCGATAAAATTTATTCTTTCTTTTTTGCTGATCTCGCTGACTCTCTTTTCCGGAGATATTCCGCTTGCCAGAATCACCTCGTCTAAAAGCCTTACCGGCAAAATCCCCCCCACGGCAGCCTTGAAGCTTTTCTGCCGATGCTCCTCAAAGTCCTTTAACAGCCTTCTGTCCAGCTGTTCCCGGCTCAAAGCCGGTTTTAAGTCAATAGTCAGCCGCTTCTTCCCGTTCATGTGGGAAGCCAGAAGGGCAGAGGCTGTCAGCATTAAGGGACCGCTGACGCCGAAATGGGTAAAGAGCATCTCCCCAAATCCGCTATACTCCGGCTTATTGCCCGCTGTATTTCCCTGCTCATCCAGGGCATCCACCCTGACTGATACATTTTTAAGAGAAATGCCCTGCAGCCGTGCCGGAACCTCCTCCTGGCACCGAAAGCCCACCAGTGAAGGGTATAGGGGCGTCACATGATGCCCCTGTTCCTTAGCAAAGCGGTAGCCGTCCCCGTCGGAGCCGGTCTGGGGATAGGACAAACCGCCGGTGGCGATGATTACCCCATCTGCGCAGCAGCTTTTTCCGTTAGCCGCCACTCCCTTACAGATTCTCGTCCCATCAGGGAGGTTTTCACACAGGAGCTTTTCCACTTTCGTATGCAGCAGTATTTCCACTCCAAGACGCTCCAGACGCCTTTGCAGGGTTTTTATCACATCCGAGGATTTGTCACTTTTGGGGAACACCCGCTGTCCCCGTTCTGTTTTCAGGGGAAGCCCCCACTCCTCCAGGCTGGCATACAGATCCCAGTTTGAAAAGCCGTCAAAGGCGCTGTACAGAAACTTGGGATTGGTGACGATATGGGAAAAAAACTCCTCACGGCCGCAGGCATTGGTCACGTTGCAGCGGCCCTTTCCTGTGATGTAGACCTTCTTTCCCAGCTTTTCATTTTTTTCCATCAAAACCACATGATGTTTTTTTTCTGCTGCAGCAATGGCCGCCATCATTCCGGCGGCGCCGCCGCCGACTACTATGATTTTTGACATTTACAATTCTCCCGCAAAACCATCCTTCTCAAACCATAAATCACTGAAGCATCGGCCAGCAGATTACTCCAGCTCAAAGGCTCCGGTGTACAGCTGATAATACTGTCCTCTCTGGGCGATCAGATCATCATGGTTGCCTCTCTCAATGATTCTGCCATGATCCAGCACGATGATTACATCTGAATTCTTCACCGTGGACAGGCGATGGGCAATCACAAACACTGTTCTTCCCTCCATGAGGGCATCCATGCCCCGCTGGACGATGGCCTCCGTGCGGGTGTC